>CAMDWA010000061.1 GCA_945877855.1 Thermoflexus hugenholtzii JAD2
CGCAACCCTTCGACCCCATTCACCAGCGGCTCACGCTGTTGGTGAATGGCAGCGACGAAATCGGCAATGATGCGTTGATGCCCAAGGTTGCTAATGCCGGTAGGCGATGCTCCCGCCCCCGCAGCTGCCACCCCGCCGATTGCTGAGGCGCTGTGGCGCACGGCATCTTTGGGCGCATTTTCGCCCTCCCAGCGCACAATTTGTTCGCCCTCAATTTGCACCCCAGCGCGTGTGCCGTAAATTTCGACCCGATGTGGAAAGCCCGGCGCTGCGCAAGTGGTCGCTATTACGCTAGCCAACGCGCCATTGTCAAATTTTAAACTGGCCGACAGGCAATCTTCAACCTCAATCTGATGCCCCAAGGTGGCTGCTTGCGCCTGCACCGAAACCACATCTCCCATAAACCACAGCAACAAATCGAGCAAATGAATGCCCTGATTCATCAAAACCCCGCCGCCATCTAGCACCCAAGTGCCGCGCCATTCGGCGCTGTCATAATAGGCTTGACTGCGCAAATAAGGCACACTCACTTTGCCCAGCACCAAATTGCCAAAATCACCCTGCGCAATGGCATGGTGAATGCGTTGAAAGGCCGGGTCGGTGCGGCGTTGTAGCGCCACACCCAGCCGCACACTATGCCTTTGCGCAGCCGCCATCATGGCTTCGGCATCGGTGATGTTGAGCGCCATTGGTTTTTCAACCAACACATGTTTGCCGGCTTGCATGGCGGCAATGGCTTGCGCCGCGTGTTGCCCACTGGGGGTGCAAATACACACAGCGTGAATGTCATCACGCGCCAATAACGCTGCGAGCGATGCCTCGCACGGCACGCCATATTCGGCGGCGGCGCTGGCTTGTAAGGCGGCATCGGCTTTGCCGCGACATACCGCCACCAGCCGCGCCCCGGGCGTGGCGGCAATTGCGTCGCGGTGGTATCGCCCGATCATGCCGGTGCCAATAATGCCAAAGTTAATCATGTGAAATTAAGCATACACCAAACGGCCTTTTGCCACTGGAATACTGCGCCCAAGTTGCAAAGCGGTTTCAATCCATTCATGAATCACCACTTCAACTTGTTGCAATGCTTCTAATCGCGTTAAGCCATCTGCCGCACATCCCGGCAGCTCTGGAACTTCAGCAATAAATGCTGCGTCATCTTTGCTCCAATATAAAATTATTTCATAATTATGTTCGTTATTCATCGCCCTCCTTGGCAAGTCCGTAATCGATAATTACATTTCGCACTTGTTTTACTTGATATGGCTTTGCTTTTCCGCCTTCGCGTGGTTGTAAATTTAAAATCTCAGCAGCAGCTTGATGGGTAAAAATATGATGACTGCCTTTAATACGTTCATTAAAACCCAATCGCAGCAAAAGCTGGCACAATTCATCAAAGCCAATATTCGTATCAGACAAACCGCGCAAAATTTGCGTTAATAACTTTTGAGATTTGCTCACAATGTTAGTTTAGCATGTCATACATACAATCGCTTGGCATAATGCAACGAAACATGATGATCATTTAACCCCGCAATCGCGCCAACAATGCGGCATAATCAGCCCGATCAACCGGCAAGGTAATGGCACGGTCATGATGGCTAGAATAAATGATGGCATTTGCCAACTCAAGCCCCATACGGGCACTTTCACCATGGGCCAAGGGCTGTCGCCCTTCGGCGATGGCGGCTTCGAGGTCTTGATAGACAGCCAAATGACCGCCGCCATCGCCCGCAATTTCGTGGGTTTCGGTTTCACTGGCGGGTGGGGCATAGTGATTGGGGCTGTTATCGATAAACTCGCGTAGCGATGGGGTAAAGCGGGTGAGGGTTAAAGTGTTGCCACTGATGTCAAGAATACCGCGTTGCCCAACCAACGTAATACTTTGGTTGCTGCCAGCCTCGGCGGTGCTGGTATATAAATAGCCCGGCGCGCCATTTGGAAACTCAAACATGGCCTGCGCCATATCTTCGGCCTCAATATCATGATGCTGGGTGCGGGTCCAGCCCCATACTTTCTTGGGCAACCCGACTAAATAGCACAACAAATCAAGATCATGCGGGGCCTGATTCATCAACACGCCGCCGCCTTCGCCTTTCCATGTGCCGCGCCAAGGCACGTCTTTAAAATAGGACATGGGGCGAAACCAAGGCTCAAGACACATCACCCGCACCAGATCGCCGATGCGGCCATTGTCGAGCATTTGTTTGGCGCGTTGCACCACTGGCCTAAAGCGCTGTTGAAAATTGACCGCCAATAATTTGCCAGCTTGTTGGGCTGCCGCCACCATCGCATCGGCCTCAGCTACTTCGATGGCAATTGGTTTTTCGGTCAACACATGTGCCCCTGCCGCAAATGCATCGATTGCCAACCGCGCATGAAACGGGTGGGGGGTGCAAATGACAGCGATATCGGGCTTAGTGGTGGCAAGCATGGCGCGATGATCGGCAAAAAAAGGCGCACCGACTTCATCGGCGCGGGCTTGGCCGCGCTCGGCGCTGACATCGCACATGCCAACAATTTTGGCGTTGGGTAATTGGCTAAGCGCACGCAGGTGAAAAGTTGCAATACCCGCGCCGCAGCCGATGATAACGTAGTTCATGTTTTTTGGGGTTGAGAGTTAAGGGTTAAGAGTTGAGAGTTGAGAGAGTAATGTTCCCACACTCAACACTCAACTCGTTACACACGTTCAAGTTTTTGATAAGGTTGTGGGGGTAATTCTACGCGAATGGTGTCATTGGGGCAAATAACCCCGCCCACGATCACAATTGCCATAATACCGGCCTTGCGAATGAGATCGCCATTTTCGTCACGCCCAAGCGTGGCGGCCATCAGACCGGGTTGAAATGCATCGAGTTGGGTACAAGGGTTACGTAAGCCGGTGACTTTGAGGATGGCATTTGGGCCAATGTGCAGGCGCGTATTGGTCGGCAACCCCAGCAAATTAAGGCCACGAGTGGTAATATTTTCACCCATTTGACCCGCCGTTACCGCAAAGCCAGCCGACTGCAACTCATCATGCAACTCGGCGTGAATAAGGTGTACTTGGCGCAGATTGGGCTGGGTGGGGTCTTGGGCGACGCGCGAGCGATGTTTGACGGTGACGCCTAGATGGGCATCGCCCAACACGCCTACACCTGTCATTAGTTGAATAGAAGTTTGATTGGCTTTGCTAAAGGTGTGCGTTTGGCTTTGGCTGACAGCCGTCACAATGGCGGTTGCGCTGTCACCAAGCACAGGCGCATTTGGGGATGGGTCTGATGATGCAGTGAAATTCATCTTGTAATTTTAGTGGGTGTCAATTGGGGCGCTTGAAAACAAACAAAATATAAACTTGAAAAATGACATACAATGCCCTTATGAACACCCTACGACTTGGAAAAACCGGACTGAAAGTCACCCCAATCTGTCTTGGTATGATGACCTATGGCACGCCGAAATGGCGTGAATGGGTGCTGGATGAAGATGCCAGCCGCCCATTTGTCAAACGCGCTGTTGAGGCAGGTATTAACTTTTTCGACACCGCCGATGTCTATTCAATTGGCGTGAGTGAAGAGGTGACCGGTCGGCTGTTGCGCGAATTTACCAAACGTGATGATGTGGTCATCGCCAGCAAGGTCAATGGCGCAATGGGGCCGGGGCCGAATGATCGTGGCCTGTCGCGCAAGCACATCATGCAGGGCATCGACGCCTCGCTGCGCCGTCTCGGCACAGATTATATTGACTTGTATCAAATTCACCGTTTTGACCCCGAAACGCCGATTGAGGAGACGATGGAGGCGCTGCATGATGTGGTCAAGGCTGGCAAAGCCCGCTATATTGGCGCATCGAGCATGTATGCGTGGCAATTTGCCAAAATGCAACACGCCGCCGACCTACACGGCTGGACGCGCTTTGTGGCGATGCAAAACCATTACAACTTGGTTTATCGCGAAGAAGAGCGCGAAATGATTCCGTTGTGTATCGCCGATGGTGTTGGCCTCATCCCTTGGAGTCCGTTGGCGCGTGGCTTTTTGGCGGGCAACCGCACCGCCGATCGCTCTGGCGATACCTCACGCGCTCGCACCGATGCCTTTGCCCATGATTTGTATTTCCGCCCCGAAGATTTCACCATTGTCGAGCGGGTGGGCGAGATTGCCAAACAACGCGGGGTGAGCAATGCCCAAATTGCCTTGGCATGGATGTTGCACAAGCCCGGCATTACTGCGCCCATTATTGGGGCCAGCAAGATGTATCAACTCGACGAGGCGATTGCCGCGCTCGAGATTAAACTGAGCGCCGACGAAATGGCTGCGCTCGAAGCGCCTTATCAGCCGCACCCCGTTTTGGGGCACAAGTAATTTGCCCTGCGCATTGTTTCATTTTTAACCCAAAGCATAGGGCTTGCCCACAACTTTATTTTTTTACCACGAAGCATACAAAGACCTCAAAGATTAAGCCCATTTCCTCTCTTTTCTTTGCGATCTTTGTGTGCTTTGTGCTGAAATTATCAATCGTATGCACAATTTTGACATTACTCGCGCCCGCGCCGAAACACCCGGCTGTGGGCATGTGTTGCATTTTAACGCGGCGGGGTCGTCGTTGCCGCCGCAGTGTGTGGTTGATGCCCAAAAGGCCCATCTTGACCTCGAAGCCGAGATGGGTGGCTACGAGGCTGCTGATGTGCGCCACGATGCGATTGAACATAGTTACGATGCCATCGCGCAATTGCTCAATTGTCAGCGCGACGAAATTGCCATCATCGAAAACGCCACGCGGGCGTGGGATATGGCGTTTTATGCCATCCCATTCAACCCCGGCGACCGCATTTTGACGGCGCAGGCCGAATATGGCAGCAATTACATCGCCTATTTGCAGGTGGCGCAACGCACTGGCGCGGTGATTGAAGTCATTCCCAACGACGAGTGGGGGCAAGTGTCGGTGGCGGCGCTGCGACAAATGATGGATGCGCGTGTCAAGCTCATCAGCATCACCCACATTCCCACCAATGGCGGCTTGGTTAACCCCGCCACCGAGATCGGCGCGGTGGCGCGTGAATGGAACTGCTTGTATCTGCTCGATGCTTGTCAGTCGGTGGGGCAAATGCCGCTTGATGTGCAGGCCACTGGCTGCGATATGCTGAGCGCAACCGGACGCAAATATTTGCGCGGGCCGCGTGGCAGCGGTTTTTTATATGTGCGGCGGGCGGCGCTGGCGCAATTAGACCCGCCCATGCTCGATCTTTATGCTGCCACGTGGGTGGCGCGTGACCGTTACGAAGTGCGGGCTGATGCGCGGCGTTTTGAAAATTGGGAGACCAATTACGCCGCCAAAATTGGGCTGGGCGTGGCGGTAGATTATGCGCTCAATTGGGGGCTGGCGGCGATTTGGGCGCGGGTGCATTATTTGGGCGAATTGTTGCGGCTGCGGTTAGCGCATGTGCCCGGCCTCACCGTGCGCGATTTGGGCAAAACCCGTTGCGGCATTGTCACCTTCACCCACGCTAGCCACGACCCTGCCGCGATTAAGGCCGCGCTGGCGGCGCATCACCCGCGCATCAATGTCACCACCACCAGCCCCTTCGGCACGCGCCTTGACATGGAGGCGCGTGGCTTGTCGTTGATGGTGCGGGCATCGTTGCATTATTACAACGACGAAGATGAAATTGAGCAATTTTGTCAGGCGCTTTCGTTGATTGGCTGATTGGTCAACCAATCAACCAATCAACCAATCAACCAGTCAACTAATCAACTTATATGGCAACTCTTACCCATTCTGAAAAATTTTCCCAATTGTGCGAGGCGTTTGAACACGCCCGCGCCAAATTACGCATTCCGGGCGCTAGCTTGGGTGTGCTGATGCAGGGCGAATATTTTACGGCGGGCTTTGGCGTCACCAACGCCGAGCATCCATTAGCGGTGACGCCCGATACCCTGTTTCAAGTTGGCTCGATCACCAAAACCTTTGTCGGCAGTTTAGCCATGCGCTTGGTCGAAAAAGGCTTGCTCGACCTCGATGCGCCGATTGTGCACACGCTGCCGAGCTTTGCTTTGGCCGACGCAGCGGCCACCCAAGCCGCGACGGTGCGGCATTGTCTCAACCATACTGGCGGTTGGTTAGGCGATTGGTTTAACGACTGCGGCGAGGGCGATGATGCCATTGCGCGAATCGTGGGCCAGATGGCGCAGCTTGAACAATTGACCCCCTTGGGCGAAAAGTGGAGCTATAACAATGTCGGCTTTGCGCTGGCGGCGCGGGTGTTTGAGCAAATTACTGGCAAGGCCTTTGAGCAATTGTTGCAAGATGAAATTTTTACACCGCTCAACCTGCGCCACACCTTTATTTTCCCGAACGATGTCATGACGCAGCGTTTTGCGGTGGGGCATCATGTCACGCCCGATGGGGTGCTGGTGGCACGGCCTTGGCAATTGGGCCGCGCCAGCCATCCGCCGGGTGGCATTATTTCGACGGTGGGCGATTTGCTCATTTATGCGCAAACGCACATGGGTGCGGGTGGCGCGGGGTTTTTATCGTCTGCCAGCCTGCGCCACATGCAAACACCGACGCTTGAGGCCACCGGTTTGTATCAGATGGGGCTGACATGGTGGGTCGGGCAAGCCGCCAGCGGGGCGTTTGTTGAGCATGGCGGGGCCACCAATGGCCAGATTGCGCTGTTGCGGCTTGTGCCGTCACACGGTTTTGCGGTTGCCATTCTCACCAATGCTGGGGTGGGGCGGGCGCTGACCGCCGAGTTGGGGCATTTGGCGATGCAGATTTTCTTGGGCGAGGGTATGCCCGATTCGCCGCTGACGCCCGCGCAACCCGCCCTTGCCGAGTATTGTGGGCATTATGTGGCACGCTTGAATGAGGTGGATGTGAGCGAAATGGATGGCAAATTGTGGCTAACGGTGCGGGCGTTGGGGCGTTTTCCGCGTCCCGACAGCCCGCCGCCACCGCCGCCGCTCGATGTCTCGCCCCCGCTCGAAGTCGGCTTTTATGCGCCCGACCGTTTGGTTGACGCCAACGCCATTGCCTCCGGCGCACGTGGCGAGTTCGTGCGCGATGCCGCTGGCGCGGTGGTGTGGCTGCGTTGGGGCGGGCGGTTGTTGCGTAGGGTGAATAATTGAGGTTTTTTACCTGAATTGAGACATCATTCGTAAACACACATCTGTAAAAGACATCACCTTATAATGTCAAGAATTATTTGAACTTGTTGCTCTAATAAAAGTATTTTAGGCGCATTTCATTAAGGCGCTTGTAAGGAGATGATGTGACCCCCTAAAAGTGGAGTCACATCATCGCGTCATGGCGCATTGGCGCAAACAGGGCCTAGTCGGGCCGAGGATTGTGGCGCGGTGATTTGAAGAGATGTTTGCAGTGCCGGTTCGGTGTATGATATACGGTATTCAGGCTTAATACCTATACGGGTAGTGGCTTCAATGGCTTGGTGGATCGACCGAGAGGTGAGGCAGGAACGGGGTAGGTGTGATACGGTGCCGTGGGCACAATTATTGTAATTCGTGTGAATAAAGTTGTTTGGGGTGTTCTTCACTTCAACTGCCAAACAATGCATCGGTTAGCTGGCTTCGTGTAAAACAGCGCTTATTAGAGATATCTTGCAAAATGATCAAGACGGCTTTGAATCGATTATTCCCTCGTCAAATAACGAATGAGTTCCCAGGTTTGAAAATCGCGCTGTGGGGCTTTTATTTGTTTACAGCCTTCACGCTGTGGCGAAGTCAGCATCATTTGTTTTCATCGGATGGTGACGCACAATCGATCGCTACCATCCCATTAGATGCTTACCCCGCTTCGGCAGCTTCAACCGTCATTGGAATATTTGTGTTATGGGGTTTATCTCAGTTGATTATCGGTTTGGTTTATCTCATAGCCGCTATTCGTTATCGTTCAATGGTTCCATTGCTATATTTGCTCAGTCTGTTTGAATACCTGATGCGGGCTACCTACATACCAGCGTATAAGTCCATCGAGACTGCAGGAACTGCCCCAGGCGCAATTGGTAATCTCCCACTTGCAGCATTTTCCCTTACGATGTTAGTGTTAATTTTGTGGCCTCGCGATAAGAAAGAGCAGTTGGTAATACCAGGACGCCAGCCAACAAAGCGTGCACCTGCCGTATGGGATACTCCGCAATTTATAAGCACTTTTCTGACTTCGGGTTTTTCCAGCACCCAAACAGAATCCACACGCGCCCACACGCAGGTAAAGCAAACCGTTGAGTCTCAGGGAAGGAAGGAACATATGACCGATGATAAACAGCCTACTGCCACGCCCGATAGCCTCACGCAGACCGTTGTCCGCATGGCAGTTGAGTCCTGGCGCTTTGGCCGGGTGTTTGATCGCCTACTGTTGAAACTCGATGCCGGAGAACAGAACCGATACAAGAGCCAGTTCCGTTGGTTCATCAAACAGGTCGAAGAGGCACTGGAGCAAGCTCATCTGCGAATCGTCAACGTCGAAGGGCATCCCTTCGACCCCGGCATGGCCGCCACCCCGCTGAATATCGAAGAATTCGATGCGAAGGATATATTGGTGGTCGATCAGATGCTCGAGCCGATTATTATGGGGGAAGAAGGTTTGGTTAAGACAGGAACCGTCACTTTGAGGAAGGTGGAACTATGAAAAACTTCGTTGGCATTGACCTAGGTACATCAAACAGTGTGATCTGTTCCTTTGACGGTTCCGAAACCCGTATCTGGAAGAGCCCCGAGCAGAATGACGTTACACCATCGGTGATCTTTATTGACCGACGTGGCAATAAGTACGTTGGCAAGCGGGCCTATGATTCAGCGCCGCATAATCCGGATAACGCTGCGATGTTGTTTAAGCGGCTTATGGGGACAAGCACGCCTGTGCGGATTTCTGCAATGGACCTCATCAAAACCCCCGAAGAATGCTCCGCAGAGGTATTGAAGGTATTGTTCGGCTACATGTCGGAAGAAATCAGGAACAATCCTGATACCGGTACCGTCATCACTGTCCCTGCTGCGTTTAACCAGATGCAGAAGGACGCCACCATGCAGGCGGCAAGGCTGGCTGGTCTAGAAAAGGCAGCGCTTATGCAGGAACCGGTCGCGGCGGTCATGAGCGTTATGCGTACCCGCAAGACCGACGGCATGTTTCTGATCTACGACCTGGGCGGTGGAACCCTTGATATCGCGATTGCCGAAAGTAGCGGCGGCAGGGTCAACCTGCTTGCCCATGGCGGGATCGCCATGTGTGGCGGCCGGGATTTCGATCGCGTCCTCGTCGATAACGTCGTCCGCCCGTGGCTGCTGGAAAAATTCGACCTGCCAGAAGACTTTTCCGTAAACCCGAGCTTCAAGTCGCTGCTTCGCCTGGCCAGCTGGGCCACCGAACGCGCCAAGATCGAACTATCGGCACGAGAGGAAGCGGTCATCAGTTTGTCGGAAACTGAGGCGCGGGTTCGAGACCGCAAAGGCAACGAGATCTATCTCGATATTATTTTGAAGCGGGATGCCTACGACAAACTAATCGCCGAGCGTATCAGCGAGTCAATTAACTCGGCTCGGGAAACGCTCAACAAAGCCGGACTGACCCCTCACGACTTAGAACGGATCGTGTTTGTCGGCGGTCCAACCAATTACAAACCCCTGCGTGACAAGGTCGCCTTTGAACTCGGCATTCCAGGTAACACAGACGTGAATCCCATGACTGCTGTGGCGGAAGGGGCGAGCCTGTTTGCCGAATCCATTGACTGGAGTTCCCATGATCGCTCACGCAAAAGCACCCGTGGCCAGATCTCATCTGGCGGTGGGTTGGCGCTGTCTTTCAACTACATTGCCCGCACGCCTGACATTAAGTCTAAGATTGTGGTCCAACTAACCGGTCAGGCTGCCTCAGGTTCGGAATTTCAGATCGACTGCGTCGATACTGGATGGACCTCCGGCCGTCTGGCTCTCAAGCAGGGCGCGACCATCAACGTCACATTGACAAAAACCGGCGACAACACCTTCAAGGCGTTTGTTTTCGACGCCATGGGTGGCCCGATCGCTTTGGAACAGGACAAGATCGTCATTACCCGGACCACTGCCACCGTAGATGCCATTCCAGCCTCTCACTCGATTGGGATCGAGGTTTTGGAAAAACTCGGCGGCAGCCCTGTACTTGAATATCTGGTTCGCTCGGGCGACTCGCTGCCAAAGAAAGGCAAAATGGTTTTCAAGGCTGCAGAGTCGCTCAAAGCCGGTGCCGCGGGATCACTTAACTTCAAGCTTTGGGATGGCGAAATCGAAGATCCCATTAGCGACAACCGTAGTATCGGCGTTTTGAAGATTTCCGGCTCAGATTTTGATGACGGAGTGATTCCGGCAGGTGCAGACCTGAACTGTGACTATGAGATCCTGGATTCCGGTAACATTAACATCGAGGTTTCCGTACCGTGCATCGGCGGCACTTTTCACTCCGCGAAAAACTTTTATTCCCGCCAGGAGGGACAGCTCGACTACACCGCCGCCGCCGTCATGATTATCGAGGACGGTGAAAAAACACTGAACCGCATCGACGAGATCAACAAAGTGGTGGACGACCCAAAATTGGAGCAAGCACGTCAGAAACTTCAATCTGCCGTCTCGCTTGATCCAGAGGAAGCAGAGACCGAGAAGTCATAGGAGGCCATGGAGAAAGTACTCGAGGCGCGGAGACTCCTCGCCCAGGTGCGAAAAGAGCACCTCAAGCCAATCCGCCAGATTGACTTAGACGGTGCGGTGTCCTACTTCGATAAGTATATGCGGCAGTATGCGCGCCCATCAGAGTCTTCTGCCTTCGATAATCTCGCCAAGACCGCTCAACGCTCAATTGACAAGAATGACAAGGATTTTGAACACCAGCGCGATGAGCTGTGGAGCAAAACCTTCGAGATTCTCTGGAGGCAGGATTGGTACGTAATCGACCGGTTCAAGACGTTGATAAGTTCCCCCCATTTGTTTACCGACAAATACCGCTTCGCACAACTCGCTGAGCTTGGCACGCAACATATGCGATCGGATAATATTGAGCAACTTCGCAACGTTTATAGAGAGCTTTTGGCCATCAGGATCCCCGGCAGCCCAGACAACGAGGTGTCCGATGTTGCCAACATTATCAGGGGATGATTTATGGCGAAGGATTTATGGCTGCCTAAAGGGTATGATTTGCCGGACGGATCGAAAATCCGGTCGCTCCTCTATTCGGGAGAGGAGTGGCAGATTTTTGATACCAGTGGCCCCAACCATATTCTGCTCACGCGCGCGGAGGTGATGCGGAAGTGGCATGATTGCGGTTTTCTCTACGAAAACCTGTTCGCAGAGGTCTCAGTTGGAACGCAATCATTCCGCAGCCTGAGCAGCCACAAGAAATACGCCCTGACTCCAGTTGAAAATAGCAAATCGCCCGAAAGCAAGGTGGATGCACTGGCCTTTGCTTTCGCCCTCAAAGATTCTCGCAAGGTATCGGAGGATGCCTCCTTTCATGATGCGGTTTATGTTGAGCAATACTCCAGACTGTTGCCGACTTGGACGATGACAGCTCGCGTCGAGGATGAAGTGGTTTTGGGTACCTGGATAAGCGGAGGGGTTTTGATATCGACGGCGTCGTTCAGGCGTTTGACCAAATTAACGGGGTGGTTGGCCGTTGGCGACCTGACCGAAATCGTAGAGGCCGCCGGGTTGGGCGTGCCTGCAGATGCAGGCCTAATGGCTAAGCACAAGCCGGCTGCTCAAGCCAAAACCGCGACAAAGGACGCCATGCCCAAGCAGGCTGTCGCACCTGAACAGCCGCCATCCCCAAAAGAACCGACCGAAGCAAAAATATTCAGGCTACCCGGGCGTGCAAAGCTCGAAGCGTTTTTCAACGAACACGTCATCGACATCATTTTTAACGCTGAGAAATATCAGGCTTTGGGCATCGATTTTCCTTCGGCGATCGTCTTGCACGGGCCACCGGGTTGTGGAAAGACTTTCGCTGTGGAACGACTTATCGAGTTTATCGATTGGCCAAGCTACTCGATTGATTCTGGCAGCGTTGGCAGCCCTTACATTCACGAAACCAGCAAGAAGATTGCCGAGGTTTTTGACAAAGCGATTGTCGGTGCTCCCTCCGTCATCGTCATCGATGAGATGGAATCTCTCCTGTCGGACAGGCGATCTGGCAGCTTGTCCGGCTTGCATCACGTCGAGGAAGTCGCCGAGTTCCTCCGGCGTATCCCTGAAGCCATCAAGAACAAGGTGCTGATCATCGCTATGACAAACATGATCGAAATGATTGATCCAGCCATTCTTCGGCGAGGTCGTTTCGACCACATTATCGAGGTCGGTATGCCGTCAAGGGAAGAACAGGCTTCATTGGTTGACTCGCTCTTGAGCAAGCTGCCGAAGGCAGACAAGATCAATATGGACAGGGTCATCGACGCACTCACGGGCAGGGCTCTCTCAGATTTGGCTTTTGTCATACGAGAAGCTGCAAGGCTCACTGCCAAGGCCGGAAGGACAAAGGTTGATCAAGAAAGTATTGAGGCGGCGTTGGACAGCCTACCTAAAAACCAAGAGAAAAAAAGCAGACGCCTTGGATTCATTCGTGATGAATAACCGAATTGCGCTATGGACCTATTAAAGAATCCTTTTTATATCCTGACCGCCAGCCCGCGCGACGACCGTGGCCAGATCAAGGAATTGGCCGATGAACGCAGCTTGCAACTCAACTCAGATGAGTGCATGAAGGCGTATTTGGATTTGACCAATCCGCGGAAAAGGCTCTCCGCTGAAGTAGCCTGGCTGCCAGGTATTGGACCAAAACTAGCCGGAGAGTTGATGTTACTGCTCGACTCCTCGTCAACCGATTTGCGCGCGGTCGATAAATTGACGCCAATGGCTCGGGCGAACCTGCTTGCAGCAGGCCTCGCTCGTTCGCCTCACCGCAATGCCGATGACGTGGCGAAATGGATTCTCGCAATTGCGGGAGTATTTGAGGACTTCGACCCCGAAGCGCTGCGCGTGATCATCAACGAGGAACGGGTTGTTTCTGGCTTTCAGACCGTATCGGACCTCTCAGCCGTCGAAGCTGAAATCCAGGAACGGCGGAAGTACTATCGGCAAGTCATCAAATTGGCACTCGACAAACTTTCGCAAAAAGATCGCGTGAAGGCAGTCACCGTTGCCGTTGAATCCGCGACTGATCACGGGGAGAAGCACGGCCCTATTCTGATAGCCGATCTCGTTGATTCGTATGAGGTAGAGGCACAAGGTTTTTTTGACACGGAAGAAGGGAACCTAAAAGCTCTTGTCGAGAAAGTGCGAGCAGCCGTCGATGCAAAACAGCCCGATTCCATATTGGCTCCCATGGTGAACCAGTTAATCCAGGTTGTGAAGGACTGGGATACCGTCGCTCAGCCGATTCAGGTCAGCACGAAAAGTCGAGGGCTCGATCACGACGCAAGTCTCCGAATCTTTGGGCTCGTTCGTGGGTTGGCAGTTCACATGGTTAACGAGCACGACAAGATCGATTTCTCGCAGCAACTCACGAAGATGCTGCAGGAAGTATTCGCAGAGGTTGGCAAGATTGCCGAACGCACCGCTGAGGATGCAAATACGCTTGGCGAGATCGCGGAGCGAAGAAAGCTAAGTCGGTTGCTTGATCCGATTTCTGATCTTTGCAAGGCAGCGCTGGAAAATGCTGAAAAGCACCCAGCGTTTGCTGATTACGAGGCGCGGAAAGTGATGAATGCTGCGGCCCAGCTTATCGCGAATTTGTCCGCAGCAAATCCTGGTAGCGAAATTCTTTCGCAAGGAAAAGACGAGATTGCACTTACCCTGATGCGCTGTGCAATTGTTTATGGCAACAAAACGGAAAAGTGGAAGCCATGCATTGCGTTTCTTGAAGAGGCCCTCAAATACGCCAGCAGCCAAGATGTGAAGTCAAGAATTGAGAAGAATCTGAACACTGTTAGAAATAACGACTGGCTTTATCGAAACCGTACACCCATGGCATCTGCTCCGAGCCCCAATACGACAAAAGAGCTCAGCTTGAAGTGGACTCTTGGCATCATTGGAGTTATGGTCGTGGTTGTACTCATGGTCGTGATTTCGGCTGCCATCACTGGAGGACAAGACACGAGAAAGTCGTCACCCGTTACGCTGTCGCCAACACAAGACACGAGGAAGGCATCACCAGCGACACTTTCGCCAACACAAAACAGTCGTAGCACACTAGGCATTGAGATAGACAATGCAAAGGTGCGAGCCAAACAAATGGAAGCACAGCTTGACGATATGGACGCGCAGCGCAAGAACATACGCGCACCGCTTGACGATATGGACGCGCAGCTTAAGAATATGGACGCGCAGCTTGCGGATATGGATGGCCGCCTTAATGACTACGAAGGAAGGATGAAGGCCTATCGTGCTGCTGGCAATACGGATGAATATAACAAGCTTGTTGATCTGTTCAATTCGCTGCTCGAGAAGCGACGTGACCTCGCCAAGCAATACAATAGCCTCAGCGCTAGGGCAAGTGATCTCTTCAAAGAATACAGTAGCCTTGTCGATAAGCGAAATAATCTCTACAAAGAATACAGTAGCCTTATCGATGAGATAAATTCCAAGGTGAGGCAATATAATGCGACCCGCTAAGAATAGCTTCAATGGTTACGGAAGTCCGCAACCATTGAAGCGACTTTTAGGGGGTCACTTCAGATGCTTTTGAAGGCTCGGTGCTAAAGTGTATCGCAGTCAATTTAGAGTCGGCAGCGAGATATACTTTGAGATTAGGATCAGCCTATGTAATACATTACCTGATGAAGCTTTTTTCGGCTAAGGGACACGCTAATCTCCTCAAATAATTAGTTTTTATATTGTGTTTTTAACTCCAAAATGACATTTTCCTTCCTTCACCTCTCCGACCTACATCTGTTACCCGAAGCCGACGGCCAAGTGTTGGGTCAAACCCACTATGCCAAGGCCCGCGCCGCGCTGCAAATGGCGAGCACGCTCGAAATTGCGCCAAAATTTGTGCTGATTACGGGTGATTTGGCGCATCGTGAAGAAATTGGCAGCTACGAATTGCTCAAGACGTTGATGCGCGACATTGAGGCGCAATTTGGCGTGTCGGTGCTGTTGGGCGTGGGGAATCATGATGATCGCGGGCATTTGCGGGCGGTGATTCATGGGCAGATTGTCAATAATGCTCCCTATTTTTACAGCCAGCGCATCGCGGTTGCGCCAAATGCCAGCGTGCGCGTCATTATGCTCGACACCCAAGTGACCGGCAAAACGCGCGGCGAAGTCAGCCCCGAACAGTTGGCGTGGTTGGGCGAGCAATTGGCCCAATCGACCGAGCGCGACACGATCTTGGCGCTGCATCACGCCCCGCTGCCGGTCACCATTCGCACCTTTCAACCGCATCAACTCGGCAACGCCGCCGCCTTGGCTGCGGTGATTGCGCCCTATGCCGACCGTATTTTGGGCCTCTTGCATGGGCATATCCATTACGCCTATGCTGGTGTGTTTGCCGGGGTGTTATGTTCATCGGCGGCGGGCACGGCCTTTACGCTCGACCCCACCAGCCAATCCGGCTTGCGCATCATGAGCGGTTGTGGGTTTAATGTGGTGCACGTTGTTGATGGGCAAATGTTGGTTGACCCGATTATGCTGTCGGGCGAGGTGAGCGAATTAAAGTATGACAAAGTGCCGTTTGATTAGGCGGAAGGTTTCACGCAAAGGTGCAAAGGCGCGAAGAAAAAAACTTTGCGCTTTTGCGTCTTTGCGTGAAACCTTTTTGGGGTCGTCCAATCCCTAATCCCTAATCCTCACCCGCACCCCCAACCCCACGCCCGATGGCACAGGCAGTGTGCCATCGGAATTGGCCTCGAGCGGCGGGTCAATCAGGTCGTGGCCAAACAGGCGTTGGGCGGGGGCGAAATCGCCCGGCAGGGTGAAGCCGGGCAGCGAGGCCAGCGCCAAATTGAGCGCCCGCCCGATGCCGGTTTCGAACATGCCGCCGCACCACACGGGGATGCCAGCGGCGTGGCAAAAATTGTGGATGGCGATGGCGGCGCTTAGCCCGCCCACCCGCCCGGGTTTGATATTCACCACGCGGCACGCGCCCAGCGCCAGCGCGGCCTTGGCTTGGGACAATGAGGTGATGCTCTCGTCGAGGCAAATTGGGCTGCGCAGGTGGCGTTGCAACTCGGCGTGGTCGAGCCAATCGTCGGCAGCCAGCGGTTGCTCGATCATGAGCAGGTGGTGCGCGTCGAGCCGCCGCAACGTGTCGAGGTCGGTCAGCGCATAGGCGGCGTTGGCATCCACCATCAGCGGCAAATCGGGCCATTCGCGCCGCAGTGCGTGCCGCACCGCCGCCACATGTGCCAAATCGTGGCCGGGCTTGATTTTGAGTTTGACCCGCCCGATGCCCGGGTAACGCAGCAAACTTTGCACCCGCGCCACAGTGGCGGCAGGGTCAGGCTGAATACCAACGGAGACCCCAGCCACCACTGTGGCGCGGGTGCCGCCGATGAAGCGGCTGAGGCTTTGCCCAGCTTGTTGGGCGGCGATGTCCCAAAGGGCGGCTTCGAGCATGGCTTTGGCAAAGGGGTAGCCGCGCACGGCGGCGAGCCGTGCCGCCACCTCGTTGGGGTGCGTCAGTGTCGCCCCGTGCAGTATCGGCAGCAAATGGCTATGCAAAATCAGCCACGCCGCGTCAACTGTCTCATACGAATAACCCGGCCCGTCACCGGCCCATTCACCCCAGCCGGTCAGGCCACCGGCCTGCACCTCGGCCAAAATCAACTGTCGCGTCACATGCACGCCAAAGCTCGTCGCATACGGCGTTTTAAACCGCAGCTCGACGCGGTGGAGGGTGATGTTTTGGATGTGCATTTTTTGAGTGCAAAGTGCAAAGTAAAAAGTGCAAAGTAAAAAGTGCAAAGTAAAAAGTGCAAAGTGTGTTTTGCTACTTTCCACTTTCCACTTTCCACTTTGCACTTGTTATTTTGCACTTTGCACTACGCCCTGCGCCAATCTTGCCAAGGCCAGCCAGCCCGGGTTATCGACGGTGTAATTGGGCTGGGGCAGGTCGTGGCAAAAGGCGGCGATGACCCAGCGCCGTCCGTCGGGGGCAGTGATGATGCCGACATCGTTGCGCAAGTGGTCGTCGGCGCCGGTTTTGCCAGCATAGGCCCAATCAACCGGCAAATAACGCGCAAACCCGACGCGGTCACGCTGGGCGGCCAGCATGGCTAGCACCATTTGGGCGGGTTGGGCCAGAATGACCTCTTGACGCAGCAACATCAATAGCAAATTGGCGATGTCACGCGGGGTGGTGACACCCAGCCCAAACGGCAGCATGTCGGGCGTGTTGGGGGTAAAGGCTTTGCGGTGCAAACGGGTGTGGGTCAGCCCCAAGGCGGCGATGCGGGCGTTGATGGCGGCGACGCCGAGCCGCTCGATCAGCAGATTGGTGGCGGTGTTGTCGGACAGCACAATGGTCAATTGGCATAGATCGCGGATTGAAAAGGTTTGTCCGGCGGTTAAATCGCGCAAAATGCCATAACCGCCCACTTTGTCCTCGTCATGCAAGGTTAGCTTTTCGTCAAAATTAAGCTGACCTTCGTGCGCCAACAACGCTGCGTGTAGCACCAGCGGCAATTTGATCACGCTGGCCGTCGGCACACGTTCATCGGGGCAATGGGCAAATGTCTCGCCGCTGCCCAACTCATGCACCATCACACCCAGCCGCCCGCCGCTGGCTTGTTCGATGGCGGAGATTGTTTGGTCGGTTATTGTCATTTTGTGTTAACGATGAGGGGGTGACAAGGTGACAAGGTGACAGGGTGAAAATCACCTTGTCACCTTGTCACCTTGTCACCCCCTCATCTCCTCACCCTGTCATCTTCTTCGCTTCGTCCAACAACTTCTTATGTGGGTGATTTTTGTAGTGGTCGTCAAGCGGGTAGCAGCCAGAGACGAGGCCGTTGCGCGGGCCGGTGGTGCAATCGCTGAAGGTGCGGCAAATGCGTTTGCGTTGTAGGTCGCGCCCAGCAACGATGTCGGCCACCATGTCGGGGTAACTGAGCACCATACGCCCGATGCCGACCGAGTCGGCCATATTTTGGCGCACGACGGCTTGTGCCACATTGGGCAGCCATTCTTGCAAATAGGAATAGCCCGTGCCGACGATGAGCATTTCGGGGCAACGGCGTTTTAGCTCGGCGGTGGCGGCAATTTGGCGTACCACACCCACCAGCGGGTCTTCGGGCGGCACATAGCCATCGGACGGCGGGAAGAAGGCTGGGCGCTGAATGTGTGGGTTGTAATAGGGGCTGCCAGCGGTGACGCATAACATGCTCATACCCAAGGCCAACATCACTTCGAGGAATTTTTGCGGTTCGTCGAGATCGATGCCGCGTCCGCTGCCATCGCCGCCAAAGGCGTAAGGGTAATTTCCACCGCCGAATGCGCCGAGGTCGCTCATGACGCCCACGCGATCTTGGCCGGGTTGAAAGGGCGCAAAATCGAAGGCACTGAGGCGCACCCCCATATGCAAACGCGGGGCAGCGGCCTTGACGGCGGCTACGGCATTGCGCAAAAAGCGGGTGCGGTTTTCAAAGCTGCCGCCATATTTGCCCGGGCGGTCAAAAGCGGTGAGCAATTCATGCCCCAAATACCCGTGACAATGTTTGATGTCGACAAAATCGAAACCGGCTTTGTCGACGATGATGGCGGCGCGACCAAAATCTTCGATCAGGCGGTCAATGTCGTCGTCACTCATCAGGGCGCTGTCGGGCACATGAAAGCGCTTGTCGAGCAAGGGGTGTTTGTAGGCCGTCATTTGCTCAAATTTTTTAATATCGTGCGGTTTGCACCAGCGGCCAGAGTGGGTGAGTTGTAGGCCGATCACCAAATCATCGGTGCGGCCAAATTGGGCTTGATGTTCATTGACCAACGTTTCGCGCAAATGGGCCAATGCGCCCAACGTTTGCGCGTTGGCAATCAATTGGTTGGGGTTGGCGCGGCCATCGTGCCGCACCGCTACCGCCTCGCCGCCCCACATCAGCTTGGCCCCGCTTGCGCCAAAGCGTTGCCAGCGGCGAATGGTTAAATCGGATGGGAAACCATCTTTGGTGCCATCCCAGCCTTCCATCGGCAAAATAGAAAATCGGTTGCCGACACGGCGCACGGGCGTGTCGAGTGTTTGGGCCAATGGTGCGGCTTCGCCGTGAGTCATTTGTTCATCAAATGGCAATTGTGCGCCGACTTTGGCACAGTAATTGTGAAAATCTTGGGCGCTGCGGAGTTGGGCAAGACGTGTGTATTGCATCATTATGATATATCCTTATAGGATTGATTATACGCCTGTTTTAACATGTTTTGATCATTAGAAATCGGGTTTCTAAAAGAAACCCGATTTCTGAGTGTATAAAATACTTGTTATGCCAAAGCAAACTGCGCTGATCACCCTGATGCCGCTGGTTTTATTGATGGCGTGTGTGCAAGCCACGCCAATGCCATCCCCAACCGCGGTTCCCCCTACCGTTGTGCCGACCAATACACCCATGCCAACCGTCATCCCCACCGCCACAGCCGTGCCGTTGCCAAAATTTGAGCCAGTGGCGGCAACTGAGCAAATAAAAAGGCTAGCACGCGGGGTAAATTTTGGCAATATGCTCGAAACGCCAAATTATGAGGGCGAATGGGGCGTGAAGATTGAAGATGGCGATTTTGCCCGGATCAAACAAGCCGGATTTACGCATGTGCGTGTGCCGATTCGTTGGTCGGCCCATGCGGCGGCCTCGGCACCCTATGCGCTTGAGGCTGCCTTTTTGGCGCGGGTGACGCAGGTGGTGCGCATGTCGTTCGATGCCGGCTTAGGGGTGGTGATCAATATGCATCATTATGATGAACTGTTTGCCGCCACAGACGAAGTGCATCAGCAACGTTTTATTGGCTTGTGGCGCAATATTGCGCAGCATTTTAAAGATTACCCAGCAGATTTGGTGTTTGAATTGTTGAACGAACCCAATGGAACCCTAAACGCCAGCGCATGGAATGGTTTGTTGGTGCAAACCTTGGCTGTGGTGCGTGAGACAAACCCAACCCGAAATGTCGTCATTGGCACTGCCGAGTTTGGCGGGGTGCGCGCCTTGAAAGACCTGAAGTTGCCGCCGAATGATGATCACTTGATTGTGACGGTGCATTATTATTTGCCATTTCAATTTACACATCAAGGTGCAGATTGGGTGAGCGGCAGTAACAAATGGCTAGGCACGGTTTGGGAGGGCAGTTCGCCCGATCGCGGTAGTATTGAATTTGACTTTAACGAGGTTGATGCGTGGGCCAAGGCCAACAAGCGCCCAATTTGGCTGGGCGAATTTGGCGCTATTTATAAAGCCGATATGGAGTCGCGGGTGCGTTGGACCTCGTTTATCGTCCGTGAGGCCGAGCGGCGTGGCTGGGGCTGGGCTTATTGGGAATATGCCGCAAATTATGCCGTGTTTGATCGCAACACCAATAGTTTCAAAGCACCTTTGCTTAAGGCTTTAATTCCATAATGATGATTACGATTACCCCCACTCAACCTTTTCATTTTGCCCATAGCCTCAATTTTTTACGCATGTTTAAACCGATGTCGGGCGAGCATGTGATTGCAAACGGCAGCCTCACGAAGGCCTTGATGCTGAATGGACAAGCGATCTGGGTAACGGTTCGGGCCGATGGAAATCAGATGATCGTTAATCACGCCGAGGCCGCTACGGTCTCGGCGACGCAAATTGGCGAACGGGTGCGGTTTTGGTTGAGCCTTGACGATGACCTAAGCGCGTTTTATGCTTTGGCGCAAGATGATGCCGTGTTTGCGCCGATTGTAAAATCGTTGTATGGCTATCATCAGGTCAAATTTACCACGCCGTTCGAGAACGCAATCTGGGCCATTTTGTCAGCGCGCAACCCCATCCCGATGGCCCAACGCATGAAACGGGCGCTAATGGAAGCGTTTGGCAAAAGTATTACAGTCGATGGCGTGACGCATTGGGCCTTTCCTGAGCCTCAACAAATGTTGCACAGCGATGAAACCGAATTGAATCGTATCATCGGCAATATGGCAATGGGGGCGCAAAAATCGCGCTACATGATGTCGGCGGTGCGTCATTTTGCCAATATCGATGAGCATTGGCTACGCAGTGGCGATTATGACGCGGTCGAGGCTTGGTTACGCACGATCAACGGCATCGGGCCTTGGTCAGCCAATTTCATCATGTTGCGCGGGCTGGGGCGAATGGATCGTGTGCCGTTAGCCGAGAAAGCCATTTTGACCAGCCTAAGCCGTGTTTATAACCAAGGCAAGGCCATGCCGCCTGATGCGGTGAGGGCATTGGGCGAGCGTTATGGCGTGTGGCAAGGGTATTGGGCACATTATTTGCGGGTGGGGGGATGACTCCAGCCAAGACTAAGGCGACGGCAGACGCGCAACCACCACGCGAAAACCGTAGAGGGAGGTATATATGTTGGGGTCGTTGAGATAACGGCTAGCACAACGCATAAATGCGGGACCCTCTTCAAATGAACCCGCCCGTAATACGCGCTCGGTTGGGTTGGTGATCGTTTCTCGCCCGTCCTCGGCTTTATATGGATATTCTGCGTAATTGCTGCGGGTCCACTCCCAAACATTTCCGGCCATATCATCACAGCCATATGGGCTGGCCCCGCGTGCCCCAAATTTGCCGACTGGGGTTGTGTCTCCCACCTCACTGTTAAAGTTACAGCGTGTCGCATCCGGCGCTTCATTTCCCCAGGGGTAAAGTCGTCCATCGCTGCCACGTGCGGCTTTTTCCCATTCGGCTTCACTTGGCAAGGCCACTGTAACTTTGCTAATTGTGCTCGCCCATTTGCAAAATGCAATGCAATCATGCCAATTAACGTCTACAACCGGATGATTTGCTTTATCGACCATGTCGTTGCTGGCAGCAGATTGGTAGGCTGTGGCCTTTACAAACGCGGCAAATTGCGCCACCGTGACCTTGGTTTTGCTTATCCAATATTCTGCTAGATTTAAACGGTGTTGTGGCAACTCATCATCATTGGCGAGCGGGTCTTTGGTTTTGTCGCTCCCCATGATGAACGCACCCGCTGGTACGCGCACCAATTGAATATTAACCCCGGGCGCAAGCGTGATTACTGAGGCAGGGCTACCAACCGTGGTTGTCGGTTGTGGCGGCACAGTCGGTCGAACAGGTGTTATCGTCGCAACTTGCTCAACGGCAGTTGGTCTTGAGGTCGCTATTGGCAGCCGTGTAGGGGCGACTGGTGTATTTGCTACTGATGTTGGGGGTTCATTCGTTATCGCCGCTGCCCCTCGTGTAGTTTCGGTCGGTTTTATGGGCGCTAGCGATGGTTCAGGTGTTGGCGCGGCAAGCCGTGTGGAGAGATAAGGGAACAGCGCCACGCCTGCGCCCAAGAGCATTAAACCCCCACCACCTAATAGCAGCCCCCGCCTCATTGTTGCCTTGCTATGGGATGGCACATTTTGTTGTTGTGGCGGGCTGATGGCCGGCTTGCTTTGGTTTTTGCTGGCATATGCCACTGGCAATGACTCATTCATTGCCGCGTTGAGTGCCGCATTCAGCGCCTGTGCTGTCGCATAGCGGTCATTGGGGTTCTTGGCCATCGCCTTTACAAACAAGGTTTGCAGCGACTTTGGTAAATCGGTCTTAACGCTGCAAATGTCGGGCACTGGCGCACGCATGTGTGCATCCATCATGCCAAACACAGAGTTTGACTCAAATGGCAGCTTGCCACTCAGCGCGTGAAACAAAAGCACCCCCAACGAATAAATATCGCTGCGACTGTCGGGTGGCGCATCTGGCACGGCCTTGATCTGCTCGGGACTCATATATGCCGGTGTGCCCATCGTCTCGCCTGCTGATGTCAACATCAACGTCCCCTGTAAATCCTTAGCCAAGCCAAAATCGGCCAAAAAGGCCTCGCCTTCGGCAGAAAACAAAATATTGGCTGGTTTTAAGTCGCGGTGCACAACCCCGCGCCCGTGCGCATAATCTAGGGCTGAGGCGATCCCGGGCAAGATGGCGGCGATCTCTGCCACACTATATGGCCCGCGTTTCAGGCGTTGCTCCATGCTGCCGCCGGTCACATAGCGCATTACCAAATAAGGCTGACCATTGGTCTCGCCCATGTCATACACTGGCAATATCGACTTGTGTTCTAGCGATGCGATCACACGGGCTTCGCGCTCAAAGCGTGCCCGCGACATGGCATCTACTGCTTGCCCTGCGAGAATGAGTTTGATTGCCACCTCACGGTTAAACTTCGGGTCATGCGCTAGGTAAACCTCAGCCATGCCACCGCGCCCAATTAACGACTTGATGCGATAACGCCCCACTTGTGTTAAGTTGTTCATAACCTTACTTAGAATTATTTCTTATAGATCTAAAATATATTAACATGTAATCGGTTGGCATCCATCAGTATAAAGACTGACGATACTGAGTGCCGCCTCATATTGAGGGTTTCGTCGATTTCGCAATCTTCCGCTCAGCATCGCTAGGCAGGAGATCGTGAAATTGGCGTTTGGTGTTTTTAATTTTTGCTCTCGTTGGGTATATGTTATAATTCATGCTATAAGTTTTTAAGAAAAGGAGGCGTATAAAAAATGACAACTGAAAATGTATTTACCCCTGTCGTCATGCATGATGCGCCTACGGCTCTAGGATTACCTCGCTAATTTGATTGGTGTGGGGTTAAACTGATTTGAAGCCACGGCGCACATGCTGCCCGTGGCTCTTTTATTTTTCGTTTTGCGGCCTGCTGTTGCCGCAACTTTTGACCATCAGTTTAAACATGACCATTAACCAACTCAATATTCAACAGGCAGACGATCACGAGATCGATGATTTGTCTGATTTCCAACTTATACGCACACGTCATCGCAATGAGCAAAGCAAACCCGGCTTGAAGAAAAAAGCCCACGAGGGAAAACGCTCATTGGCCGACGAGCGTAAAACATTGTTACAAGTGGCCGCCGCCAGCAATGTCGAGGCCAATGTCTTTAACCCCACTTATCAAGGCAGTCGTCACGAGCAAGATATGATCTTGAACTCACTCGGCAGCTTTTATCATGATCATGTGATTATGGATGTGTTGCGGGTGGTAAAGGCGGGTAAGGAGGCGACGGTGTATTGTTGTGCCGCACACCCAAATACCGAGGTGTCACTCATTGCGGGCAAAATTTACCGCCCGCGTATGTTTCGCAACCTAAAGAATGACTCGATGTATCGCCTCGGTACGCAAATGCGTGACGCAGGCGGAGCCGAGATGCGTAAAGACCGTGAACAACGGGCGGTGGCCAAACGCACCAAAGTGGGGCAGCAAATTATGCATGCATCGTGGCTGGCGAACGAGCTAGATGTGATGCAGCGTTTGCACGCCGCTGGGGCCATTGTGCCAAAACCGCTTGCCCATAATGATAATGCGGTGTTGATGGAATATTTGGGCGATGCGACCCGCGCCGCGCCGCCGCTCGAAAGTGTGACGCTCGAGACGCACGAGGCGCGGCGTTTGTTTACCTTGATTGTGGATAACATCAAATTGATGTTGTCGAATGAGATTGTGCATGGCGATTTGTCGGCGTTTAATATTTTGTATTGGGCTGGTGATGGCAATGCGCCCGGCGTTGCCCGTATTATCGATTTTCCGCAGGCCGTAAACCCTTACAAAAACCCACATGCTTATCAGATCTTTAGCCGAGATGTAACACGGGTGTGTGATTATTTTGCGCAATATGAGCTTGATATCGATGCCGTTGCATTGGCGTATGAAATATGGCGTGAGGTGACTGACAGCAACCCCAGCGAATTGCGCGACATGCAAATTGGGCGATGGAACGCTGGGTAGAAAATTTTCGCCGAACTCGCTATCACTTCGTGTTTGGATAGGGCATTGCCCTATCCAAACA
>CAMDWA010000062.1 GCA_945877855.1 Thermoflexus hugenholtzii JAD2
GTTGGGTGATTCACTCACTTTTCGACGCGCGATCGGCATTACCGGCGAAGTCAAATTTGCCACCATTTTGGCCGATCCATTCTCGACCCCGATGGACGACATTTTGACGGCCTTCGACATGTTTTACCCCAATGTGCCAATTGTGGGTGGCATGGCAAGCGGGTCAAATACTCCCGGCGGTAATGTGCTCATCTACAATGACCTTAGCCTGCATATGGGGTTAGTCGGGGTCGCATTTGTCGGCAATATCACGGTCGATACCGTCGTGTCACAAGGCTGCCGCCCAGTTGGCAAATTATTTAATGTAACAGCAGCCAAGCAAAATTTGATCTTAGAATTAAACGGGCGCTCGGCTTTCGAAGAGTTACAGGTCGCCATTAATGCCCTAAGCGACAGCGAGCGCACACTTTTTCGCAAAAGCGGTGTTTTTCTGGGTCGGGCCATTAACCCCAATGCTGAAATATTAGGACGGGGCGATTTTCTCATTCGTGGGGTGATGGGTGTTGACCCCAAGGTTGGAGCCATTGCCGTTGGCGATTTTTTTCACCCCGGCGACAAGGTGCAATTGCACGTGCGCGATGCCGCCGCAGCCGAAGAAGATTTAGCCATGATGTTAGCCCCGCAAACGTTTTATTCACCCGCCCAAGGCGCGTTGTTATTTTCGTGCAATGGACGCGGAACCCGTTTATTTGACCATGCCCATGCCGATATCGGCCTTGTGCAAGAGGCGGTGAATGGCGTGCCATTGGCCGGCTTTTTCTGTGCTGGTGAATTAGGGCCAGTGGGCGGACGCAATTTTATGCACGGGCACACCGCTAGCATCGTGTTTTTTAGGGCGATGACAGAATCAGCCTAAGACAACAATATATTTCAACATCAATGACAAAGACAGTTTCCAAACCATCACTTGGCCTACGTATTTTGCGTTTCCCCCTCACGCGCCTCATTCTTGGCGTGTTAATGCTTGGCCTTGGCCTGATTGTTGGGCAAACACTAATTTCAACCCTGCTAAAAACTTGGGATTGGGCGCAACCAGAATGGCTAAACACAGGGGTAGCGGTGGGATTAAGTATTTTGCTTTATGTTGGTTTTGTGCGCCTGATCGAAGGCCGTGCAGCCAGTGAATTATCGCTGCGTTACTGGGCCGAGTTTCCACAAGGCTTGTTGATGGGCGCTTTGGTCTTTAGCATCGTTATCGGTCTGTTATGGTTGATGGGTATTTACAACATCACTGGTGTCAATGGGCCAGAAGTGCTAGCGCAATCCATCGCTATCGGCCTCATTCCCGGCTTTGTCGAAGAAATATTTTTTCGTGGTCTGCTCTATCGCATCATCGAAGAAAGCCTCGGCACTTGGGTTGCATTAATTATTACCTCAGCCGTGTTTGGCTTTGCCCACGCTGGCAACCCGGGTGCAACCTTGTTTAGCTCGGTTGCCATTGCGCTCGAGGCCGGTATGATGCTAGGCATTGCTTATACCCTCAGCAAACGCCTGTGGTGGAGTATTGGGATTCACACCGCATGGAATTTTGTGCAGGGCGGGGTTTATGGTGTCAATGTATCTGGCATTGATGTGCCGGGGTTGCTACAAAGCCGTATGTCGGGGCCAGAATTGTTAAGCGGAGGCAGCTTTGGTGCCGAGGCATCGCTGGTCGCAGTCATCGTATGCCTTGCATTTTTTGGCGTGCTATTACGCCAAACCTATCGCGCCCAGCGGCTGATATTGCCATTTTGGATGCGAAATTCCATGCTAGAATAAATTCCATGATTACAACTGTTACAAGCAAAAACATGATTTCTATCCCTGTTGAGGTTTGCCGTCAACTTGGGATAAAACCCGGATTTCGGCTGGATTGGCAAGCAGTTGACGGTAAAGATGAAATTTTAGTACGTGTATTACCAACACGGGGCGAGTTAGCGCGACGATTACAAGGAAGTGGATGTAAATTCTCACCTCATATAGATGCCATTGTAGAACTCATCAAAGAGCGCGAGCAAGACAATTAACTAAATATGACTTATTTACTTGATACATCTGCACTTTTGTGCCATTATCGCAACCAAAATGGCACAAAACAGATACAAAGCATATTTGAGGATGATACAGCCGATATACTTATCACAAGCATTACATTAACAGAGTTTGCTCGACGCTTACATACACTTGGCGCAAAAACACACGAAACATCTGAGATCATAAATGCTTATCGTGCTCTTTTCACAAATATCATTGCTATTGACGAGGCAATCGCGCTTGCAGCAACAACAATTTACCTTGATTCACCTCAACGCATCCCAATTGTAGATTCTTTAATTGCTGGGGCAGCCAAAGTAAACAATGCCATACTCGTGCATCATGACAACCATATGTCTATGATTCCGCCATTCTTGCTTGCACAGCATGATTTAAGTCAAAGTTAGTTGTGCATTACGGCTGTTTAGCATAAATAAATGCCAAAATCAGCTTGCCAAACAACCTCCAATTCACCGTCATTTTCACATCTTCACGATCTGCAGAATTTAGGGTGCGGAGGGGCAAAGATTACAAAAAATTAAAGCTTTATTTTTCCTGAGTGGCTTTACCAAACTGCCACCGCCATAACACCGGCATAGCAAAAAGCCCCATCGCCCCAAACACAATTAACCCAACCACCGGCCCTGACCAAAAGAAGATATTGGCAATGGTTTCGCCGATCCACAACACAAGATAGGCCCATACAGGCATAATTGAAGTTAAACTTCGATGGGTTTTAGCCTCACGAAGGCCAATCAACCGTCCCCACACCACAAAAATCACCCAAGCCGTAATAAACCAGCCAACAAAATTGCTAAATGGAATTCCAAAATAGAACCCACCACCATGCCAAATCCAATTACCATCGGCCACCATACGCGGGTCAAGGCTGAGGTCATAGGCAGTAACAGCAAGCGCCGCTAGAAAAGGGTGAAAGGCGAAGGATGAGGGATGGAAAGTAAACGTTGATTTCGACCCATCTGCCATCATTTCATATTTGGTCAGTTCCCATGCTGGGTAAAGCACCATGAGCCATGCGAAAGGGATCAACCATGGCACAAAACCAAACGCCTTGGGGCCAAGTTGGTCAGTGTAAACATAATCGCCAAATAACCAGCCAGTGCTTACACCCAATACCTCGGCCCCCAACGAAATACCGATGGCTGACAACGTCATCCCTACCCCAGTGCGCCAGCCATATTGCCCAACCATGTGGGCAATGGCAAAGGCACTCATGAGCAATGGCATGGCGAAGGTAAGCAACATAACGCCAGCCTGCACCTGAAAAACACGAAACAAACAATAAGCCGGCATCGCTGCCAAATATAGCCCCAAAAACACGGCGGCAATTCGCATGGGCGAGCACTTGTTCATAGCATCTTCTCAGTTGCCAAAATTACGATCCCTTTATCCACGACGTGGATAAAGGGATCGTAATTTCGGCAAAAACTGGTTTTAGCACTCAATGATTAAGAAGATACCGATCATCTTCCATTAACGTGGCAGCAAATTGCCAAGAAAATCTTTTACTGGTCCCCAATTCCAATTGAGCTTGGGGGCCTTTAGTTTTAAACCAATCGAACGTTTGCGATTGGGGCGCGATCCGCTGTCGTGAAACCCCCATTTTGCCAAGCCCAACACGGTCGAATAGGCAGGCGAGCGCAATGAATCGACCATGCCATAAATATTATTGACAGCACCGACACGAACCGGCAAATCGCACACCCGTCCGGCTACTTCTCGCAAGCCGGGCAAAAGAGACCCACCACCGGTCAGCACCATCCCCGCAGGCAACATAGTATCGATACCGCTGCGCTTGGCATTGGTCATCACCATTTCAAATAATTCTTCGGCGCGGGCTTGCAAAATTTCGGAAACTTCACGACGATGAATATTGACACGTTGACCATCGCCATAGGTGACAGCCACCAATTGATGCTCGGGCGGCATTTGGGCGCTGTTGGCATGACCATATTGCACTTTTAAGCGCTCGGCGGTGTCGAGCGGCAAGCGCATACACACGGCCAAGTCGCTGGTAAATAGCTCACCACCCACATCAACCACACCGGTATGCCACAAGGCCCCCTCAAGAAAAACGGCTATTTGGGTAGTGCCGCTCCCCACTTCAACCAACATCACGCCCATCTCGCGCTCCATTGTGGTCAATACCGATTCAGCCGAGGCCAATGACGACAAAACGAGGTCGTCGAATGCCACATTCAACCCCGAATCTTGCATACATTTGATGGTATTTTGTAGTGATGTCATCGAAGCAGTGACAATATTGGTTTGTGCTTCTAGCCGATAACCCAACATACCTTGCGGGTTACGGATACCGTTTTGTTCATCTACCTTAAAATGGCGCGGGATAATATGAAGAATTTCACGATTGCTGGGGATCGGGATGGCTTGGGATGACTCTAGGCTACGGGCAATATCATCGGTGGTCACGCCTTGCTCGCTGCGACCAATGGCAACCGCCCCGTGTGTATTTTGCGAGGTAATGTGATTGCCGGTAACACTCACCAAAGCATGGGTAATTTTAGAAGCCGAAGTGTGTTCAGCACCATCTAAACATTCGCGAATGGCCTGTGCAGCCTGCACCGCATCAACAATTTGGCTACGTTTAATCCCACGCGACGGCACAACGCCAACGCCCAATACGTTGACTTCGCCATTACCGACTTCTTCGGCAACAACACTCACAATTTTAGAGCTACCAATATCGATAGCGGCAACAACCTTTCCGTCTGACATGCTTTGTTTAAAACATAAAACCAATCAACGCAACACTGAAATGACAGATATGTGTCATTTCAGTGATATTTTTCGGTTTTTTAATTCTTAGAAATATACATATTATCCATTCTCAAATTTTCATTTATTACCAAGGTATCGTAGCTTCTTAATAACATAATACCGATTTGGCGAGAATCTGTTTTATATCTCATTATCGATAAGTTGGCGCTTCGAGATAACGCACATCAATTATTTTAGGGGCTGGCCCCTTTGCACTACGCTCGGCCCGAATTTGCTCGGCCATTCTTAGTTTCTCGGCGATCAAATTTGGTCGCTCGGCAAAACCAACAATGACACGGGTTTTTTGAGCTGTGTCAAAAGCCCAACCTGTCTTAGTTGAGTAAAAATAATCACGCACATCGGGCTGTTGCTGACGTAATTCAATGAGCGCTTGCAAAATATAGGGTTTATCGCGAAATTCAGTCGTGCCCGCTGGTGGCAATATGGTATCTTTTTCGAGTGTAATGCCTAATAATGACGGATCGTTTTTAAGCTTCTCGATTGCAACTGCATATTGCCCAGTCCACACCCCTCCACGATCATCCAAATACATTACGGCTTGTTGGGCCGGGGCCGCCGTTTGAAATACGGCAATAGGTGGGTTAGGTTCGATCTGCACCTCACATTGTTGACGTGATTCATTGCCACAAAAAATTTGAGCATTCTTAATCCCCGGCTGTTCGCGCAATCGTTGTGCGGCCCGTTGCACAGTCGAGTTATTACGTCCGGTAACTGTTGCCCATATATCCTCCAAATTCAACACCAATATATTACGATTCATCAAATCATTGGTGGCTTGTTTAATATTACCGGCCGATAAGGTATAGGGTTCGATCACACGAATTTCTGTAACAATCATTTGATCATTCAAAAACCAGCGTGAGATCAGGACAAGTATCAGCCCAATCAACACCACTAATAAGATCAACATCCAACGTGGAGAGTCAAGCGACACAGATGCACGATTAATTCGGCCTAAGCGACCAAACACGCTAGAAACTTCATAGCGTGATCGGGCCTTGGGAGGGCGTCTTGGTTTTTGTGGCTTCATAGTAATCTGTGATGACGAGACCAAGATATTATCCATCCATCAGTGCAACACGTCAAGCCATTATTGCCAATAAAAGATAAATCTAATTTCATCATATGTTTAGAATGGAGACACGGCAAGCCATTTCTCTATGCTAATGCCAATTCGATAAGCCTATCGAGTAACCCAGCATAACTAAAACCAGCCGCCACAAATAATTTTGGATACATACTAATTTCGGTAAAACCCGGAATGGTATTAATCTCGTTAATGTAAACTTCGCCGCAGGTGCCATCCACCAAAAAATCGACCCGTGCCATGCCCCGTATATCGGCACACTGAGCAACTTCAATCGCTGTTTCTTGCATCAGTTTTGTCAATGGGTCTGGGATGGGGGCCGGGATCAGCAAACGCGACTCATTTTCGCCTTTGTCAATATATTTGGCATTGTAATCATAAAATTCACGGCCCGGAATAATTTCGCCAACCACCGACGCAATCATTTCTTCATTTCCCAAAACACTTACTTCTAATTCACGGGCATGTGGCACGGCCTTTTCGAGCAAAATTTTGCGATCCCATTTAAAAGCTTCGTCAATCCCAGCCATCAATTCAGCTTCATTGCGGCATTTAGAAATACCAACACTGCTACCCATATTGGCTGGCTTGGTAAAAATAGGCAACCCCAGTGTTTCAATCGCCCGCGCAATGACCTGAGTCGGCTGCTTCTTCCATTCACCTTGCCTCAATGCAATGTAATCTGACACCGGTAAATGATGCGCCCGCATCACATCCTTAAAAATAACTTTGTCCATGCCAACCGCAGAACCAACGACACCGGCCCCGACATAAGGCACACCCAATAATTGCATCATGCCCTGCACAGTGCCATCTTCGCCATTTGGCCCATGCAATACCGGAAAAACCACATCAAAGCCGCGTAAATCTTCTAACGAAATGCCCCAATGCCCTGTTTTGTCAATATAAACTGGTGTAATGTTGTATTTTGAATCATCGAGATTTTCCATCACCGATCCTGCCGAGCGAATACTCACTTCGTGTTCGCCCGATTGCCCGCCATAAAGCACTGCAAGATTCAGCTTCTTTGTCATCTCTTTATTTTGTAATTCCATGTTGTTTTTATATCTTTGCAATAATTTGGGAGTGCCGCCAAAAGCGTAATGCCGAAACCTATTTTTACCGCTTAATTACCTATTCTTCATCTTCAAGCTCAAACAATGTATCTGATCTGTTTTTCGCTTGGCCCCAGTCGCCTAACAACTCCACTTCCAGTTCCAATTCAACCCCAAACTGTTTAAATACCTCGGCCTGTGCCATCTTCACTAAATTCAATACGTCCGAAGCACTGGCATGATCCACATTTACAAAAAAATTGGCATGAACCTCAGAAATCTTGGCCCCGCCCAAGCGCATCCCCTTCAAGCCACAGGCCTCGATCAAACGCCCCGCATAATCGCCTTTGGGGTTTTTAAACATACTGCCAATGGTAGCCCCCGGGGGCTGGCTGGCTTTACGTTTGGTATTAAATTCATTAGAACGCCGCTCTAAATTAGTGCGGTTATCGCGCCGCAAATCAAATATCGCTGAAAGCACAATCGGGCGCTCATGGATGCTATATTTCTTTAAAGCACTGCTACGATATTCAAAGGCCAACTGACGCGGTGTCCACCATTCAGCAGCATACCCACGCCGTAAAACGCGGGCCATATACAAATTGCTGGCAATATCGGCCCCATGCGCACCAGCATTGCCAACCACCCCGCCACCGACCGTGCCGGGCACGCCGATCGCCCATTCCATTCCGGCCAAACCGCGTTCAATACAATCGCGTGCGAGTGTAATGAGGCTAACCCCCGAATCGACTTCGACCCGTGCAGTGGTATCGCGCACATTAAATTTCATCTCTTTGCTGCGGTTAATTACCACCATACCACGAATCCCCTTATCGCTAACCAACACATTAGCCCCCCCACCAAGCACCAAACACGGCAAACTCATTTCTTCTGCACGTCCCACAATCAATAACAATTCGTCGCTGCTACGGGCCTCAATTAACAAATCGGCTGGCCCACCAATGCGCGACGTGGTATGCCGCGCTAACGGTTCATTGCGTTTGGTACGTGCCTGTAATTCCGCTAAATTCATTCATTTTTTATGGTGATTGATTCGTTAATCATTCACCGTTACTCTGTGTCTGTTCAATATTAGAGCAAGTTCCCAATTAATATACAGCTTATTAACTTGACATTACTTCAATAAATCTAATAGCCGTTCCCCCACCTGATTCCCATCACCCGCACTTAACGTAATCACAACATCACCCGGGCGCAATTGCGAATACAACATCCCAATAGCATCGCCCATTGACGAGGCACTTCGGGCATCACGGTGCAAGATTTTGCGCGAAAGTTCAATTGAATTAAGCGCATTTGCGGCAAAGCCAAAATCTTCGGGTTTTTCGCGGGCGGCATAAATAGGCAGCACCACCACATGATCAGCCTCTTTAAAACTCGTGGCAAATTCGTCCATCAACGATACAGTCCGGCTATAAGTATGAGGCTGCCATATGGCCCAAATATTGCCGACCGGAAAACGCAAGCGTGCGCCAGCCAAAGTAGCCCGTATTTCGGTGGGGTGATGCCCATAATCATCAAACACCCGTATCCCACGCTTCTCGCCTTTTAATTGAAACCGCCGTGCCGCGCCATGATAACCACCCAAGGCCTCAGCCGCATCTGCGAGCGGCACACCACACGCATCAGCCACAATTAGCACAGCCAACGCATTCAGCACATTATGTTGACCCGATACCCGTAACGATACGGACACACTTCGGCCATCTAACGTTGTGGCGTTAAAATCCATACCACCCAATGGGTTAGCCCGCACATTCAACGCCCGCCACGCCCCACGCCGAATCCCATAATCAACCTGTGGCACGGTTTTATCGGGGTAATGATGTGCCAAACGCTTAAGCATCTCATGACTGCCGGGGTCGTCGGCGCATGTCACGAGCAATCCATCTGACTCAATCGATGAAGCAAATTGGGCAAACGTATTCAGCGTATCGTCAAAATCCTTATAAATATCGGGGTGATCAAATTCGACATTGGTAATAACTGCAATTTTTGGGGTGTAGCGCAAAAAAGTGCGGTCATATTCATCGGCCTCAACCACAAAAGCATCGCCGCTGCCATGATGGGCATTGGTTTTTAACACATTTGAGGTAGCCCCAATAATGTAGGATGGATCAAGCCCGGCTTGGGTTAATACCACCGATAACATATCGGTAGTGCTGGTTTTACCATGCGCCCCAGCAATCCCAATCCCTATTTTGCCTTGCATGAGCAAATTGATCAAGTCGCCACGATGCCAAATTTTTAGCCCCCGTTTACGCGCCTCAATCAATTCTGGCTCAGTTTTAGCCACTGCCGATGATGGGGCCAAGGCATCAACCCCATCTAAATGCGCTGGGTCATGCCCAACAAAAGTGGTAATCCCCTCAGCATTTAACTCATCTAACATCGGTGAATGTGCGCGATCATCGCCTGTGACTTCTATTCCCCGCGCATGCATGATACGCGCAATTGCGCTCATACCCGCCCCACCGATTCCCATAATATGAACTTTCATTTTTTTACAAAACCCATTAATTTGACAATGCCATATTTGCAAATACAAAGTAGGTTTTCGCCAATTTCAAGCTATCTGTCCTGCCTATGGCAGGGCAGATAGCTTGAAATTAGTATATATTTGACATTGTCAATCTAAATAACCACAACCAATACAAATAACACTAATAATATTAAAACAAACACCAATGTTGTGCCATGCAAATAGGCAATTGCCGCATATTTAATAAAAAATGCTTCTGTCCACGAACTTTTATCGGGTGGTCGAAACAAAATCGTACCGCCATAAGACCAATCGCCCCGCCCTAAAATACCAGCCTCGGCAGCAAACCATGCCAACGAGCTAAACAACAAATACCCATTCAGTGCGCCCAATAACAACGACAAAATACCTTCTTCAAATTTACCCCGCAGGCTGGCCTCGAAACGCCCTTTTGCCATCGTTGGGCCTAAATAGCCAAAAATCGTAATGACAATAAACGGCACGGCCCGAATCGCCCACTTAGATACAGGGCTAGTAAAAGCATTGCTAAAGTCATTCACCACTTGCACAGCAAATAGCTGGCGAATCGCAAAAATAGCAAACACCATGCTAAAACTCACAATCACTTCACGAATCCACCCACGATTCGAGCCAAAAAATGAGATCAACATCACAAACGCCCAAAATACCACATTGGCATCTATCATGCGGCCACCCCTCCCATTGCATTTTTTTTGCTATTGGCTTTTTGTGCAACCAAACACAAAACATCAGCAATTTTGTCAGCGCCATCGGCACGACCCAGCAATTGCATTGCGTGCCGCATCGTCTGTAACTGTTGCGGATTGCTCAACAATTGAGCAACAACCGAAACCAAGCCATGCTGCGGGTCAGATAATTGCGCATCTGCTAACATCATAGCCGCGTTATGCCCAACTAAATATTCGGCATTTACTTTTTGATAACGCCATGCATGTGGATAAGGCACCAAAATTGCTGGTAACCCCAAGATAGGTAATTCGCCCAATGCGCTAGCCCCAGAACGACAAACAACCAAATCAGCCGCCGCCATAGCGCTTGCCATTTCTTCGTGCAAATAAGGAAACGCCAAATAACGTGCTTGTTGAGCCGCGCTCATTTTGTCGCGTGCTTGGCGCACTTCTTCCCAATCGCTGCTACCTGTCACATGAATAACAACCGCTAATTCAAGTAATTGGGCCATGCCAGCCAGCGCTGCGCGATTAATGCTGCGGGCACCTTTGCTGCCGCCAAAAATCAAAAGCACTTTTTCATCTACCCCCAAAGCGCTAGGTGCAGTGATGCCGAATTGTGCCCGGCCAGATTGACGTGAGACCTGATGAAAAACCTCGCGCACAGGATAACCCGTAATAACATGTTTGGCTTTTGACACATAAGCTGCCGATGCTTCGGTCGTGCTTACGATCTTGTTCGCAAAACGCGCCATCACTTTTAAGGCTAAGCCCGGCTCAACATCGGGCAAAAACACCACACTGGGAACCCGTTGCAACCATGCAGCCAAACTCACCGGCACACCCACAAAGCCGCCAGTCAATAAAACTGCATCTGGTTTATATTGGTTCATCATACGCATGGCGCTAAAAAAACCCGAAAACAAACGCAAGGTGTTGCGCATTTTCTGCACAACACCTAGGCCATGTAAGCCACCCGCTTGTATTCCTACAAAATTAATCCCTTCGCGTGTCACCAACGCTTGTTCCATACCCGTTTCGCCGCCAACAAATAATGCATCAAAGACGGCTGATTGTGGGCTGGCATCATTCATCTTGTGCTTCGTTTCGCCTATCAACGATGGTAACTTCGGGTTGCTCACTGGCAAACCGAGCGCTGCCTTGGGTTGGGCGTCTAACATCGCGTCCGATGATGTTGTATGAAATCTTTTCTGCAATTGTTTGATCACGCTTAGGGCCGGCAGAACGTGACCGGCTGTTCCGCCCGCGGAAAATACGACTCGCACCTGAACGTAGTACCTCTCGTTTTAAAATTGTTTCGGATGGGTCATGCAGCGCTAATTGCACTTTTGTCCCACGCGACACACTCACTAAAATACCAGCCGCTGTCATTACGGCAATGGTACTTGATCCACCACGACTCACAAATGGCACGGGGATCCCCCCCAATGGTATCGCGCTTAAATTGCCAGCCAAGTTCAACATAGCCTGATACACAATCCAAGATACGATTCCCACCACCAAAAAAGTGCCAAAATATGAATTACTGTTCTGGGCAATACGATAACTACGCACCACCAAAACAGCAAACACCCCAACCAATAACATTAACCCAAACCACCCAAATTCTTCGGTCAGCACCGGCAAAACACTATCGGTATCGGCCAAAGTCGCCAAGGGGGTTACAAATTTTTGCTTACTAAACCCCGGCCCACGCCCCAAAAAGCCAGCATCGGCAAACGCCTGCCAAGCCTGACGCACCTGCACATTGGCACGATTAATATCAAACACACCCGCACCCCATTCATCTAAACGCTGGGTAATATAACCCGCCCCAAACAGTGAAACAAGAAAAAGCGTGCCACCAATGATGGCAAAAACTGTCAAAATTTGCATCAAATTGGCCCCAGCGATAATAAACATCGACAAGGCGGCAATCACAATAATCAAAGCCGTGCTTTTGTCTGGTTGAATGAAAATTAAGCCAGCCGTCAGCCCAGTGATAACCCCATACGGCACAAGCCCCAACATAAAATGCGACACTTGATTTCGGCGCGAAGCCAACCATGTGGCCCCATAAATGACCAGCGCCAATTTTGCAAACTCACTTGGTTGCACTGAAAATTTAGCAATTCTTAATGATCGAATTGCACCATGAGCGCTAGTGCCAGTAAACAAAACCATAATCAATAAAATGACCACAACCGCAGCAAAAAAAACAGCGATACTTGATCGGCGCAAATGTCCATAATCAAAATAACTAAATGCCGCAAATAAAAACAACCCCATCCCAGTCGAGATCATCTGCGTCATCATGATTGAATTAGCCCCATCGTCATAATAGGTAGTGGTATAGGTCGCCACTAAGCCAATGAGCGCCAACAACAAAACAACGCCCACCAACACCCAATCGGGCGCGCCACGCATCGTAAATGTTTGTCGGTCAAGCCGAGGCCGAGAATTTGGTATATTCATAATAAATTGACCCACTCCTTGAATTTTTCGCCGCGCTCGGCAAAGTCAACAAACGCATCAAAACTCGTGCCGCCGGGTGACAACAACACAACATCGCCCGATTTAGCCAGTTCAGCAGCTTTTTGTATGGCATCTGGCAAGGTATGAACCACCGATAATGCCGAGGGTGGGCGAATAGCCGCCAATTTTTGAGCCACCATCGGCCCTAATTCGCCAAAAAAAACAACATGGGCACAACGTTCATGTATCAACGTCACAGCCTCATCCCATGGCAAATATTTGTCTTTGCCGCCACATAATAGAATAATGGATTGGGTATTTGGAAACGCCCGCACCCCAGCCATCAGACGCTCTGGCGCGGTGGCAATGCTATCATTGTAATAACGCACCCCATTCACCTCGCGCACCATTTGCAAACGATGCGCCACACCCGTAAATGTGGTCGCCACCTGTCGAATGGCCGACAGGCTGGCCCCACCCAACGCAGCGAGAGCGCTAGCTGCCAACACATTCAAAATATTATGCTCGCCCATCAATTGCAAATCGCGGCGATGGCAAATGCTCTGGCTACCACTCGTGCTATCGGTGATACCGGCAATCCGCAAACGCAAATCGCCATCCTCATCTAGCCAAGCGCCATCGCCAAACGGCGTTTGCTTTACGCTAAACCACACTGTTTTGGCTGGCGAAAAACCCGGTTGCGCGGCAAGTTGGCGCGTATTTTCATCGTCGGCGCACAACACATCCCAATCTTGTGGCATTTGGTCATCCAAAATGCGTTTTTTGGCTGCAATGTAATCAGCCATATCGGGATGTCGATCTAAATGATTGGGGGTGATATTGGTAATACACGCAATATGTGGGCTAAGGGTAATTTGTTGCAATTGAAATGATGACAACTCCATGACCACGCGATCATTTGGGCGCATTTGGTCAACATCGCTAATTAAAGGGTTGCCAATATTGCCGCCCACCCAAACACGATAACTGGCACTTTGGCGCAAGCGATTGGCCTCGTTAGCACTTGCCAACAACATCTCATAGGTCAAGGTTGTCGTTGTCGTTTTACCCGCCGAGCCGGTAATGCCAATCAGCATGGCTGGGCACAGCTCCATAAATATTTGCGAGTCATTGCTAAGTGGGATACCACGTTTTTGGGCTTCTTTAACAATCTCTAAATCGTTGGGAATACCACCACTGAGGCACAGTAAATCGCAGTTATTCAGCAAATCGAGTGGATGTCCGCCCATCACCGTGCGAACGGGCACGTTTGTCAACGCGGTCAAAGCATCACGCAAAGCATCGGGTGAACGTTTGTCGTTAATGACCACATGCGCCCCATGCGTGCTAAGGTATCGCGCTAATGCAATACCCTGGCGTGCCATCCCCAATATCACAACTTTTTTTCCTGCGTATGTCATCTCACCCTTTATTAATTACCAAAAACAGCCAAACCGACCCCAACCATCGCCGCCAAAATACCAATCAGCCAAAAACGTTGCACAATTTGCGGCTCGCTCCAACCCAACAAAACAAAATGATTGTGTAATGGCGACATTTTAAATAAACGTTTACCTTCGCCAAATTTACGTTTTGTTAACTTAAAATAACCGACTTGCAAAATAACACAAATGGTTTCGGCCACTGGAATAATAGCGATTATGGGTAAAAGCAACCATTGACCCGTCATTAATGCCACCACACCCAAGGTAGCCCCAAGCGCTTCGCTGCCAAGATCGCCCATAAACATCGAGGCGGGGTGCACGTTAAACCACAAAAACCCCAAAAGTGAGCCAGACAACACCATGCAAAACATGGTGACAAATACTTGTTCTTGCAAATAAGACACCACGCCATAGGCAGTAAAGCACAAAAATGAAATGAGTGCCGCCAGCCCGTCCAAGCCATCGGTCAAATTAATGGCATTGGCAAAGCCATGAATAATAAAAATGGCGATTGGAATCCAGACAAAGCCCAATTCGATTGGCTCTGTAATGCCGGGCACGCCCACCCGCGAATAACCAGCGACCAAATTCATCACTAACGCGGCAACTGTTGCAACAATCAGTTGAATAATGGCTTTGCTACGCCCACGCATCCCTTCACCGCGCCGTACCCCGCGCACCCCCATATAATCATCAATCGCCCCCAAGGTTGCAAAGGCCAACATCACGGCAATGGGAATGATCAGCGATTTGCCAATCAAAACCATATCGCCAAACTGGTCACGCCAACCCGGTAATACCCGCGCCCCAACCCGTGTATAACTATACATGCCGCCAATCATCAACAACACAGGCACTAAAAACACCAAGCCCCCCATTGTGGGGGTGCCAGTTTTGGTCATATGACTGCTGGGGCCATCGATACGAATTTGTTTGCCGATGCGATATTTTTTAAGCTGGGCAATAACAGGGTTACCCAACGCTACCGCTAGCACAAATGCTAGCCCACCCATTAACAATGAAATACCCATTCAGTTTTTTGATAACTCAGACACTAATTCTTCCATTTTCATGCCACGTGAACCTTTGACCAAAATCGTACTGCGCTCTGTTACGATTTGAGTTAAAGCCTGCAATGCTTGTGCATTGGTCATAACATGAACCACATTTTGCCGCTGTGCGCCACAGGCAATTGCCTCGTCGGCAATCCAACGGGCGCGCTCACCCACACAGACTAGTTTTTGGGCAACCAAAGCCGCCCGACAACCCACTAAACGGTGCTCTTGTTCTTCAACATCGCCCAATTCAAACATATCACCCAATACAGCAATGCGCGGGCCGTCATTCATTTCAGCCAACAAATTTAATGCTGCAATCACCGATTCAGTAGTGGCGTTATAGGTATCATCCAAAATTACAGAGCGATGTGGGCCTTCAACAGTGACAAGCCGTAATTGCGTCGTGCGACGCGCTAGCCCTTCAATAATTTCACCCCAAGGCAGCCCTTCGGCCCGACCAACCGCCGCCGCCCGCAATACCGTTTGGGCGCTATGTCGACCTAGCAATGGCACACGCGCATGATGCCTCGTCGTGATGCCAGCCACCGACTCACACAAATCGAGCGAGATGCCATCCAAACCATAAGTTTCGATATTGTCAGCCCAAATATTGGCACGTGGGCTTAGGCCATAGGTCATCACATGAGCGCGGCTCACTTTAGCCATATTGCGCACCCGCTCATCATCGTCATTCAAAATAGCAATGCCGTCACTGGGCAATGCTTCAATCAATTCAGACTTGGCTTTGGCAATATTGTCGAGTGATCCCATGCGCTCGGTATGCACAGCTGTTACCAAAGTAACAACCCCCACCACTGGCTTAGCAATTTGGGCCAATAAAGCAATCTCGCCAAAGGTATACATACCCATTTCAAGCACAGCCCGTTGATGCTCTGGGCGCAATTTTAATAAGGTCAGTGGCAAACCAATTTCATTATTTAAGTTCCCTTCGTTTTTAAGCACGTTGTAACGCATGCTCAATACTTGCGCTACAATTTCTTTGGTGGTGGTTTTACCAATACTGCCTGTCACCCCAACCACACGCACATTAAATTGGTTGCGCCACCATGCTGCAATTTGCTGTAAAGCCGCCAAGGTGTTATTAACCCGAATCAAAACAGGCAAGGTATCTGGCATCGCATTGACATCAGGCACCTCTTGCTGCACCAATGCCGCAATTGCACCACGTCGTACCGCGTCGGCCACAAATCGATGTCCATCAACGGCTTCGCCGGGCAAGGCGACAAATAAATCGCCCAATTTCACTTGACGCGAATCGATCACAACCTCGCGAATATGAATCGCACCTGCATTAGGGATTGTAATGGGTTGCCCGAGAGCGGTATATAAATCTGCTAAGGTCAACATCAGAAAATGATGAATTACGAATTACGAATTACAAATTACAAATTACGAATTGCTTATTCGTAATTTGTAATTTGTAATTCGTAATTATTTACTGTCGGGTGGTATGTTTAATAGCTTCACGGCTTGCTCAGCAACATCACGCCAAACAGGCAAAGCGGTTGTACCGGCCAAGACGTCATTCGAAGCCTTAATTTTAGGTTCATTTAATTTAACAAGAATCGCCAAACGGGGTTCATTAGCGGGAATCAAGCCAGCAAATGTTACAAGATGCGTGTCATGCAAGACACCATTTTTATACCATTGTGCCGTACCTGTTTTACCCGCATAAGTATAGCCTGCAATATTATTATTTACACCAGCCGTTTTGTCTTGCCGAATTTTTTCAACCATCGAGTCACGCATCAACCCCAAAGTGCGTTGGGCGGCGGCTGGGCCAACGGCATTATGTTGCGGCCCCGGAGGCATAATTTTATGCACACCATCAATAATATGCTCGCGCACAAAACGTGGTTGCACCAATACGCCTTCATTGCCCAATGCCGCAATCGCCCGTAACGTTTGTAACGGCGTTACGGTCATACTTTGACCAAATGAATCCGATGCCATTACAGCCTCTGTCCATTCTTTATCGCCCTTCACTAACATATTGCCGCGTGACTCTTCACGTACCAATTCGCTACCTGTAACATCATTTAAACCAAATAATTTGTATTGTTGATAAAACAACTCAGGGCCAAGGCTTTGCGCATTTTTGACAGTATAAGTATTGATTGAATGTAAAAATAGCTTCATCAAATCAACTTTGCCATGGGCCGTACTCATGTAATTAGAAATCCGTGTCCCACGCACCATAATTGTGCCCGGATCGTCAAATGATTCGATTGCTCGACCATGCTCAATGGCACTGGCTACCACAATTGGCTTGATTACTGAGCCGGGCTGTTGCGCATAAGACCACGTAATGGCTGGGTTAAGCAAGTCAATCGCATCTAGCAATGGTTGATTTGGATCATAAACTGGGCGCTCTGTGCGTGTCGCCATTGCAAAAATATCACCATTCTTTATATCCATCACAATAATCGTGCCACCAGTCAACTTATATTTTTGATAAGCCTGATCCAAGGCCCGTTCAGCAACATATTGAATACTGGTATCTATCGTACTCACAATATCAATCGCTGGCACCGTTTTCGTAATTACCGTCCGCTCTAACGGGCTACGACCTTTGCGCACCCCAATTACGCCTTGCAATTCATGATCAAATGCGGATTCTAGCCCTGAGATTCCCTCAGTAAGAAAAGCCCGCCGTGTCTCAGTGAACGGTTTGCCGCTTTGGGTCATCATTTCACTATATACGATCGTGTCGCTATAACGGGTTGAACCAATAACGGGTGCCGCCAATGCCCCATTTGGATATTCACGTTTACTCACCGGCGAAATACTAATGAAATAATTTATTGGGGCTTGTGTTGATCTTAATTCATTTGAAATTTTTCTGGTATAAGAAATTATCGGCGTTAAATTAGCATAGATGCCGACCGTCGAAAGCCCTAAAGGCTTCAATTTTGCTTCAGGGACCGCAGCCGCTAACACAGTCGATTGCTTTTTTTCCATTGCACTGACAAGTTGCTCACGCAGCTTAGATGCTGGTATATCTAAGACCGGTGCAAGCAAACTAACAATGGGTTCAATCGCATTCGCATCTGTAACAACTAAACCAGATGTATTTACCTGCACACGATAAGATGGCACCGTAGCAGCCAAAATCTGACCATCAGAAGAAAAAATAGTACCGCGTTGTGGCACCTCAAGCCGAATACGTGTTTGATCATATTCAGCAATCGACTGTAAATCATCGGCTTTGTTAATATAAACACTGCCACCATGATAAATTGTCCACAACATTATCATCAATAAAGGCAGGCTAATTAACATAAAACGATAACCAATCTTCTTTGTATTCATCTATTGTCCCCCTCAATATTCTCAGGAAAAGCTAAAACGCGGCTTTTACAGGTTTTATTATTGGTCTTCAAACTATGTTTGAGGAGAGATAACAAAATCTGCATTTCCGCAATTTCTACCCTTTGCTTGGCATATCTTCCCAGCAATAAGACTATTGAAAAAATATAGCCCCAGCCTAAGATTATTTATTTCTTTTCAGCAACAGGTGTTGACACAGCCGGCAAACCACCCCCAACCGGCGCTAATTGCACCGTTTGAGTAATCGTCACCAGTTGCATATCTTTAACCCGTGTCGCCATCACCTGCACCGATGTCCGCGACGCTAGCTCGCTTTGCACAATCAATGTCTCCTTTTTAACATTAATCACAGCCGACTCTAACTCGCGCACTTGGTTATATGTCTCATAAATCTGCCGCGCCATAAATAGTGATGCAAAAACTGAGACCAGCAAAAATAATGCACAAATAATGGTCACGGTGCGAATGGTATGCTCATCTTGCACCACAAAACGATCACGAATATTGCGAAACTCCTTCATATACGCTCCACCACCCTTAATCTGGCACTACGCGCACGGGTATTTTCACGGCATTCGGCCTCACTCGGTTGAATCGGTTTCTTTGTCATCACAGCCACTTGTGCCTCATGCACAAATTGCTGGGACCCAAACCCAAATTGGGCTGAATGGGTTTCGGCGGCATCTCGAAAAACCCGTTTAACAATCCCATCTTCTAACGAATGAAAACTAATCACTGCCAGCCTGCCGCCCGGTTTTAACATCTCAATATATTTTGGCAAGGCTTGGCTCAATCGCCTTAATTCATCATTTACCATAATTCGCAATGCTTGAAAAACAAGCGTAGCTGGGTTCACACGGCTCGCCCGCCCCACCCTTGCCACCGACACCACTGCCTGACGTAAATCAAGCGTCGTATGCAAAGGGCGTGCGCCGCAAATCGCTTCGGCTACCTGCATTGGATTTGCAACATCCCCATATTCACGCAACACCTGTGCCATACTCGCCATATCTGCTTCATTCACCCAATCCGCCGCACTCATCCCTTTGCTCGTATCAAACCGCATATCTAATGGGCCTTCACGCATAAATGAAAAACCCCGTTGGGCTTCATCCAATTGAAATGATGACAGCCCTAAATCAATCAAAATCCCATCCACTTTTGCAAATCCCAATTTAACAGCCAATTCAGGTGTTTCATCTAGCCAACATTGACGCAAGGTTACACGCGCCTCAAATTCGCGCAATCGCTGTGTGCAACGTTCAATCGCCGCAAAATCTGCATCTGTGCCCAATAGCCGCCCATCGGGGCTACTCGCCTTTAGCACCCCCCATGCATGACCCGCCCCACCTAATGTCGCATCGATAAACACGCCACCCGGTTTGGGCTGAAGCGCGTCGAGCACCTCGGTATAAAGAACTGGAATATGCATTATTTAAGTTATTCTGAAAAGGCTAAAATACGACTGATGCGATTTCACCATTTCCCATTAAACGATACTTGACGAGAAACAATCAATTTCCCCATTTTTACCCTTCCAATCTGTGAATACCGTCGCCATTTCGCCCATGAATTCATCCACAGGCGGGTTATGAATTCACAACCTATCGTGCTTAAACACCATACTTCGCAAATACGGCTACCCCGTCTTTCTCCATCAAGGCATTTAGCTCAATTTGCTGTTTCTTCCACTCGGTTTCGCTAAACACTTCAATATAATCATATGAACCCACTAACGCCAATTTATCGCCAATATTTACCCCAATATGTTGGCGCAAATTCTCATCCAACACAATACGCCCTTGATTATCAGGAACAACTTCAACCGCATTAGCAAACCAAAAACGACGTAATTGTTGCACCTCTTGATTCATCATCGGCAATGCCAATATTTTCTTAGTTCGGGTGTCAAATTCATCTTTCGTAAAAATCCATAAACTCTTACCAGCCCCTGCGCCTTTGGTCACAATTAAGCCAGCAGCAAGTGATGGCAAATACTTCGCTGGAAGCATAATTCGGTATTTGCTATCGAGTGTATGTTGATAAGTGTTAACAAACATTTAGATTTATAAAGTTTTTTTTACCCCAAAATAAGTTTTATTAGGTCAAACGTCCCACTTTCCCCCACTTTGTCCCCATCGCCAAATTTTAATAGATTTATATGATGAGCACAAATAGATAGGGCTTAAAGTTTGTTGCAAACAAAGCAAATCGGTTGTTATACACAGTATTGAGGCGAAAATTAAGGTTGCATCGTTTCAACAAGTTACCCTTAGATGATAGATTCCATGCACCTTAAAAAAAAGGCCACAGCTTCTCTAAGAAGCTGTGGCCTTTTTTTTTAAACAACACAGATACTTTAAATTATAAACAGTAAAACAACCAAATTAATTCAACCAATCTCTATTACCTCAAAGACGATATTATCAATTAGGTCGAGTAAAAGATAATAAAAATTTAGTAATCTCTCAATCACAAAAGACAAATCACCATCACTTCATCCTTTAGAGCAGGTTTCGAGTTGATGAAAAGTTTTGCCGATTTCACTCTCTATCTGCCACATCTACGCTGCAGCAGATAGAGAGTGAAATCGGCCCTTCATCTTTTGTGAATTTACTCTAAAATAAAGTGATGATTTTGATCAATCCCTTCTTTATTTCTTCAATGGGGCATTTTCTTTCAAAATATCATTGGCTTTCTTCACACTGCTATCCAGTGTGGCCTTCATGTCGCCCTCGCCTTTCCAAATAGCTTTAGCCATCACCGTATTCTCAATTTCTGCACGCACTGGATCATAACCAGCCACTGGGGCTTCGGTTTGGCCAAATTGCGCTAATTTATACATATTGGCATAGCCTTCAACTGCCTCTGGATAATCCTTAAATACGGGGTTATTCTTGGCATCGCCAATTGCTTGATCAGCAGCACTTTGGCGAACTGCCATATAACCCGATGACTTGGCCCAATTGGTTGTATTTTCTTTTGAGATGAAATGGCGAATAAATAGCCATGCCCCCAATTGCTGCTCTGGTGCAACCTTAAATACTGACCATGATGCGCCATACAAGTTGGTGCGTGGGTTAGCGGGGTCTTTTTGCGGGAACATGCTATAGGTAAATTTGAATTTAGTTGGGGCCTTATCTATAGCTTGGGCATAAAATGTTGCACCCGTGCTAGAACCAACCGCAAACAAGGCCTTTTGTGCGGCAAAACGAGTTTGGTCGCCATTGCTTTCAGTACGAGGCACTTCTACCGCACAGCCCTTCTGATACAGGCCGCGTAAGAAAGTCGATGCTTCAAGCGCCGCAGGGCTATTAAAATCATAACCACTTCCATCGGCTTTAAGAATATTGCCCCCAAAAGCAAAGACAAATGCCGCAAAGCTGCTGGCATTTTGGGTCAATGCAAAACCATATTCGCCTTTTTCTTTGTTTGAGGCTTTGCAAGCAATTTCTTCAAAGTCTTTGAAGTTTGTTGGCGGGGTCTTATAGCCCAATTTTTGCAACCAATCAAGGTTGGTGAATAACATTTCCATCGAGCGTTGGGTGGCCCAACCGAGCGTCTCACCCGGCCATTGAGCAGCCTTATCGCCATCTAAAAACGCCTTGGGGATGTCTTTAATATCTGCATCACTCAAACCATATTTCTTGCTCTTGATGAATGGATCAAGATTCACTACAACTTCATAATCACGATAGGAAGCCGCTTGATTGATGTATGCGACAGACAAAGCAGGCAAATTGCTACCTGCAACAGTAGCCGCATTGATCTTGTTATAAACATCTTGATAGCTAGCGCCTGCCTTTTCAAGCTTTATTTCAATGCCATACTCATTGCTCTTGTTAAAGTCGGCAATCATGGCGGTCACAGCTTTTTCTGGTTCGCCACTATAACGATGCCAGAAAATAACTTCTGTTTTCTTATCCTTGTTCAAAACAATGGCATCTACTTCTTCAGGTGTTTTTAACAATTTGCCGCCCGAAACTTTAACCGGGTTAGCGACAGCAGTTGGCTTAGGCACATCGGTGGGCTTGGCAGGCGCAGCAGGTGCAGTTGTTGCCACAGGAGCAGCTGGGGCGGTTGTTGCTGCGGGTGCCGCAGGCGCAGTTGTTGCCGCAGGGGCGGCTGGCGCAGTAGTAGGCGCAGGCGGCGGGGTTGGTGAGCTACATGCGGCTAATACCACCGCAGTCGCAGCCACAATCGGGATAAATTGGTTAATTTTCATTTTTCTCCTTTACTTTTGGCTGACTAACATTTAATGTTGTCATCAGCTTATCAACATTGTAATCATGAATGGTTTAATTTGTATTAAACCCACAACAAATCAATAGACATTAGCCCTTTAATCCAGTCGTTGTAATACCCTCAGTAAAGTATTTTTGGGTAAATAGATAAAGCAAAATAATTGGCAAAACAACCATTACGGCAACAGCCATTGCCAGATGGGCATTGGTTCCGCCATCGCCTTGTAAAAAATCTTGCATTCCAACAGATACAGTGCGCATATTTACATCTTTCGTTACCAATTGCGTCCATTTAAACTCATTCCATGTCCAAATGAAATGAAACAGTGCTATGGTGACAATAGCTGGCCGCGCCAACGGAATGACAATTTGTGTTAAATAACGGATATGCCCAGCACCATCGATCTGGGCGGCATCAAACAAATCAGCTGGGATTTGCATCATAAATTGCCGAACAAGAAAGATGCCGAAAGCACTTGCAATAAATGGTATTGTCAACGCCAAGTAGCTGTCATACCAATCCAAATAATTTTTAAACATCATCACAGCGCGGGGAATCAGTGTAAGGTCATCGGGAAACATCAAGGTCAACAAAACAATTAAAAAAATAAAACGCTTACCCGGAAATTCTAAATTGGCAAAGGCATAAGCAGCCATAATAGATGTGGTTGTAACACCCACCACAATCACAGCCGTCACAAAAGAAGTATTTAGAAATTGCCTTACAAATAAGGGTAAACCTGTTTCGCGGTCAACCCCAATTTGGCGAATAGCATCGCCAAAATTATTAAATTGTGGTACAGATTTGCCAAAAGGTGGCCATGGCCAAATGGTTAACGATAATGTATCGCCAAATGTTTTAACCGATGTCATCAACATCCAAATAAATGGGATCAGCGCCGCAACCGCTGAAATGGTTAAAACAACATAAATTGCTGGGTTTGCGCCAGTGATAGAAGAACGAGCTTTCGATATCATCGTATATTTCAAAGATCAATTAGTAATATTTCACTAATTAATCTATTCAATTAATAATTCACTCGGCTACCGGCTACACGATTTTGAATCAGTGTCATAATTAAAATCACGCTGCACAGTAAAAATGCCAATGCTGATGCATAACCAGCCCGTTGAAATTCATACATTTGGCGGTAAATTAAAACGCTAGCGGTCTCAGTGCCATTTCCACCCTGTGTCATTACCCAAATGTGATTAAACGCCTTAAATGTGCCAATAATTGTAATTAATGATAAAAAAAAGGTGGTAGGTGATAACAGTGGCACGGTGATATGTCTGAACAACCCCCAACTACCAGCGCCATCAAGTTTGGCAGCCTCATACAATTCTTTAGGAATGTTACCCAAGCCTGCTAAGAAGATCGTAGTATCGTAGCCGACAAACACCCAAGTCGTATAAATCACCACCGAAATTAAAGCCAAGCTAGGGCCATTTAACCAACTGGGCAAAGTTAAACCAACAGCATTTGCAGCCAACTGAAATATCCCTTTATCTTCGATCAACCAACGAAAAGTTGGCAAGCCAAGTGCCTTTAATGCGCCATTAATGAGGCCAATATCGGGGCTATATAAGCGTGCCCACACAGCGGCTGATGCCACAGTAGACGTAATGTAAGGCAAAAACATCGCCACGCGAAAAAACGGCTTGCCGCGTATATTTTGAAACAATAAAACGGCAAAAAACATTGCCAAACCAAGCTGAACAGGCACACTAAGCAACGAATAAACCACAGTCGTAAGCAAAGAAGACCATAGTTCAGAATCAGCTTCGATCGCGCGGCTATAGTTTGCAAAACTCGGCTCAATACCCGGTCTGGGCGGCCAGCGGCCTGTAAAAAGGCTGATATAAAAACCAAAACCCAATGGAAAAAACGTAAAAGTCAACAAAACAAGCAAGGCCGGTGCAAGTAAGATATATGCCATTAAGGCATCAGATGCCTTCCGACTGAGAAACTTGCGGCGGGGTTGCGATTCGGACAAACGAAGGGAGGGGGGTGG
>CAMDWA010000063.1 GCA_945877855.1 Thermoflexus hugenholtzii JAD2
AACAGCGCTCTTTCTTTAGGGTCTTGGGCATAATTCGCATTCAGGGCCGCCTCAATGGCTTTGCTCAAAAAATCGACGCGGCGGGTTGGCAACGGTTGCTGGGTATATTCGCGCACCTCAAATGCCAAGAGTGCCATCAAGGGGCTATCGATCAAACGCCCTTGTTGCCCACTTTGTTGGCGTTTCGCTTCTAACTGGGCAATTTCATGCAACAAGGCCTTGGTTTTACGCGCATCGCTGCCCTCGGCGGCATACAACGCCACATAGCGGTTACGTAGCAGCCGATCCAACATCTGATTGTCAAATGCGGCAATGGCATAGTGGCGCATGGCAACCCCTGCAATCCGCACATTTTTGTGATACCAATAGGCAGCAGGCCGACACGTGGCAAGCACCCGCACATTTTGGGTTTGGCTGAGCAGTTTCAATTGCTGAGCGATCTTTTCACGCAGCGCCACGTCCAAAATCTCGTCAAGACCATCCAGCAGCAAGATCAGGGGTTTATTGTGTTTGATCAGGGCGTTAAAAAAATAAGGCGGCAATTTAATATTTTCATTCGCCAAGCGCCGATCCAAAAATTCAGCCAAGCCAATTTCGTCTTTTAACAGCGTATCAGCATATACATTAAGCGGAAAAAAGACCGGTATCGCCAATTGATGATACCCCTCAAAACCCAGCGCCTTTCTCAGGGCAGGCCGGTCTTCCCAGCCACGATTTTTGAGCAAATGAGTCGCCAATTGATACGCCAGATAACGCAAATAAGTGCTTTTGCCTTGCCCAGCCTCGGCCAACAACATCATGCTCGATTGGCCTGTGCTTGCTAAAAGCTGCTCGCCTTGCTGTGGTTTTGCCGCTGGCGTTTCAACATCCTGCACCATCAGCGGCACATACAGGCGGTCTAAATCAAGGCGGGTTCGCTGCATCACACCATTTGGGGCTGGCGATTTTTTCCACACGAAATCTTCAAACTGAAACCAATCTTTTTGCTTTAGCTGCAAATAGGCATGAATACCTTCGGCAACAGCGCGTTTGCTCATTGTGGGCTTGCCCTCAACTGGGCTGCTGCGGTAATGATTGACCGTCAGTTGGATACCGGTGTTGACCACCCCCGAATTGTCGCCCCCTACATATACCCCACGAGTTGCCACCGCAATGGCTTGCTGCATCGCTTGCGCAACTGCGCCTTTGCCCCGCAAGATATGGGTCAATAAACTTTCATTTGGCATGTTGCTCCTCCGCTAACCCGTAGTCTATCCTAGTTTGCGGTCATTTTAGGGGCGATTTTTGCCAATTTCACTCGATTCACAAAGTGGTATAACATCCACCATGTTTACCCACAAACAATTTCAATCTCTTTTCGATTACCACTGGCACACCACCCTCAAACTGCTGAGTGAGGCCGAAAAACTGCCTACCGAGGCCGATACTGACGGCGCGATCTACAGCATCGCGGCGCATCTGTTGCGGGTTGACCGCGCTTGGCGTGCAGCGCTTGAGGTTGGCACCCATCGGCATAACATCAAACCAAGTGATTACCCGACGATTATGGCGCTAAAACACGGGTTTGAGGCCGAGCGCACAGCGTGGCAGGCCACCCTCGCAAGCTTTTCGCCACCAGCTATTGAGCAAGACATCACGCTAACCGATTGGGCGGGCAAAAAAATCACGATCGGGGTTTGGCAAGTCTTTCATCAGGTGCTCATGCATGGCATGCAGCACCATTCCGAAATCGCCTATTTGCTCACCGCCAAAGGCCATTCGCCGGGCGATATTGACTATTTGTTTTATGCCCTAGCGCAGCCGTCGGCTTAGCTAAAGTCGCACCTAAAGGCCATGCCGAGCGTCCCCCTTCGGGGACGCAGTCCTGCCCGCGTAGGCGGGCATTCGGCGTAGCCTTTAGGTGCGACTTCAGTCGCCTCACGGCTGTGATTGTGACGCGGCAACCCATGCCTCATGGGTGACAAATTCGCCATCGACGATTTGGCGCTCGACCTCGCGGTAGTTGCCATCGTAGGTAATGGTGATCTCGGTTTTGCCAAAACATTTGCTATCGACAATCACCTTGTGCAGCACAAAACCATCACCGTCATCACTGCGGCTCAATTCGTTATTGCGATCAATACGCACACGGGTAATAGCGCCACATTTACGGCCTTTGACATAATAAATGATGCCATTGGGGTCAGCATTTTGTGGGCTATTGCCCTTGCCGCCCATTCCCTGGAAAAGTTTTTTGAATAGTTGCATACTGTAAGGCGAATTGAATAATAAACGTAATTAAAATCATCACAAAGGCGGTGACAAGCGCCAACAACACCCCACCAGTCCAGCCAAAATTCACCGCCACCTGATTGGTGCCGGGTACCCCCATCGCCACAAAAGCATAAGCCAGCCAGCCAACGGTCCAGCCCCACAAAATAGCGCGCCAACGGTTCGAGGCCCGCAACCGCCGCGATTTGCGTGATAACACATTGGCAAAAATCGCCAACACACCCATCCCCACCAGCGTGAGGCCAAAACTGCCCAAACTGGCCCGCACCACCCGCGCCACCGGCGGCGGCACTGGGGTTGCCGCGGCAGTCGGCGATTCAGTCACCCGCACGGGGGTGTTTGGCAATGGCACGGGGGATGGGCTGGGCTGCGCGGTCGGGCGAATGGTCTCGATCTGGGTGCTGGTTTCGCCAATATTAACCCGCAAGGTAAATGAGGTAATGGCTTGATCGGCCTGCACCCGCGCCACCAAATTGCCTTTGCGTTCAATCGTCACAATCGTCTCGGCCATCCCGCCGCGGGTTGAGGCGACCAAAGTCGGCAATTCAACCCGCTCAGCGGGATAAGACAAAATAAATTGCACCGGCGTGCCGTCTGGCACCACATGAGTATTGCGGTCAATGATTGGGCCAGCCCGCAACTTCAGTTTGTCGCCAATTTTGAGGTCGAGCGGGGCCGGTGTACCTTGGGTCGAGGTGAGGTTTTCGCCAGTCGCCAATGGAATCACTTGGGCCGGATCGGGCGCAGTTTGTAACAGCAATGAATAATTGAGCGCCGCCACCGAGACTGGAGAACTGCCCGAAGCTGGAAATTCGCCAAACAACACCCGCACCGCCATTTCTAATGAGGTGGGGGTGCGGCTATACACCCCGTAATAGGCCGTAATTTTGCTGATTTCGGTGGCATCGAGCAAATAAGGCGCACCAAATGAAAACACGATGATGCGTTTGTCGCGCAGCAGATCGGCCCGTTGCGACAAAAAGTCGCGCAAAATCTGGTTCGATTTAAGGGTGGCATTAAGATCGATGAGCGAAATCACCAACCAGTTGGCTTGTTCGATTGGGCTGGGTGCACGGGTGATCAGCACGGTGCGCGTGATACCGCTGGCATCGGTAACAATGGCGCCGACTGCCAGCGTTGGGGTAAGCGTTGCGCCAACCGGCAACGTGGCGGTTGGGGTATTGCTGCGCGTAAAATCAGCCAAATCAGCAAACCCCAGCGAAGTAACACGGGCGGGGTTGATTTGTCCAGTGGTGCGCGGCCCATATAAATTGAGCGCAATGTCTTGCAAGGCGGTGCGCCCGATGGCAGGGTAAGTGGCACAGCGCACACAATCACGCAACTGGCGGTCATCGGTAATAAAGACGATGCTGTCATCTTTGCCGGGCGGGGCAGGCAATAATGACGGCAATTCACGCGCTGCAGGTGAAAGCAGGGTGATCGATTGCTTGCCAATGTCATTTAATACCTGCTTGGTCACATCGTCGGTAGGTTTAAATACCCCAAGGGCGCTAGTATCAACCAAACTGGCATTAAAGTTAAAGGCGGTGCTGGTTTGGGTCAGGGTGGCGGTTGGCAGAATGGGCGGCGTGGCTGTGCCGCTTGGCCCATTGGTTAAAGGCGATGACGCGCCATACAGACGCAATTTTAGGCTGATAATCCGCAACAAGGCGGCATCGACGCGCGCCGCAAATTGTTGATCGCTGACATATTGCAACCTAAAAAATTGAATGGTGTCACGAATATTGGCAACTTGCTCTTGCCACGAATTGGTCAGGGCAAAATTGCCCAGCACCAACACATCATTGCCCGCCAAAAAAGCATCACGCGCAATACGGCGGGTGTTAAATGAGGCATCGAGCGGGTCATAAAAACGCCGCACACTGCCTACACCCAACACATCGCTAAACGTCACGCCACCGGCATTGCGCCAAGGGGCCACTTCGGGCAATTGCATCAAGGCCTGATGCGCTTGCGGGTCGAGGCTAACAGGGCTGGTATTGGCGCGAATGTTGCCTTGAAAACCACGATAACGGATGTGTGACACCAACAAGCCATCGACCGTTTGGCGCTGCAATTTGGGGTCAACCGACATCACACTAAAAAACGGGGCCAACTCGATTTGCTTGAGTTGCTCTAACGACTTTTGCACAGTCGGAATCTCATCTTCGATATTGCGATCAGACGCACCCAAGCCCGGAAAATGTTTGGCGATGACGGCCACGCGGTTATTTGCACCCACATGAACCCCAGCGGTAAAGGCCGCGCCAAATTGCCCAACCCAATATGGGTCGCCACCAAACACGCGCGTGCCCATATCGCCCAAGGTGTTGGGGCGTGGCGACTCTAATACATCTAAAGCCGGGCCAATCAACACATTCACCCCAATTTTAGCCAACTCATTGCCCAAAATGCGCCCAGCAGCCTCGGCATTTTCAGGTTTCCAGGTAGCGCCAATCGACATTTGGCTAGGCAAAGCGGTCAAGCCTTGGGTAATATCCGAATATGGTGCGCCATCGCCATCTTGAGTCATGGCAATAAACATCGGCACAAATTCAGTCGTGATCGCCGTCGCGGTACTGGCACGGGTGGCGGTAATACTGGGCGCGGCCACATTGGTAATCACACCCGTCGAGGCAATGGTTTGTAAACGGTTGGCTAATTCGGCAATTTGGCGCGGGCCATCACTGGCATTAATAAAATTTTGGTTGGCCGCCCGCAAAAACACCCCGCCAACGCGATAATTGGTGATCAAATCTGCCACATCCGACATGACAAAAGCATCGCTGCCCGGAAAACTGATCATAAACAACTGCCCAATTTTTTGCTGCGGACTCATGTTGCGCACAATGGCAGTGGCTTGTTTGGTCAGTGCAGATGGTGTTGAGGTGGGAGCGGGGGTTTGGGCCTGCGCCGGCAACAGGCAAGCCAAAAACACGCTGATGAACATCATCAACGCGCAAATAATTCGGGGAATAGAAGGGGAATTACGAATTACAAATTACAAATTACAAATTACGAATTGCAGATTACGAATTAGCCCATAACCGAGCTTGATTATTTACAATTCGTAATTTGTAATTCGTAATTTGTAATTTTCTAATAGCGTGTCATCGTCGGGTCAATATCAATGGCCCATGCATGGGTGCCACCAGCAAGATTCATCACTTGTGTGATCCCCTGTGAGGCAAGATATTCACAAGCCATATAGCTGCGCCCACCATGATGACAAACCACTACGTACGATTTGTTCTTATCTAGCTGTCTGGCCCATTCTTGAATTTGCCCCAGTGTCTTTAACTGGGCATTTGGAATATGGGCAATGCTAAATTCCCAACGGTCTCGCACATCGATTAGTTCGGGGGGATTTGGCTGCTCTTGTAATTTAGCATATTCTGTTACTGTAATTTGTTTGATTTGCGGCATTTAATCTCTCTTTCACTAGAATTTTTAATTAGATAAAATAAGAAACAGGCTTCATATTTTACCTTGGATAACTATACAACTTGGGTCGGAATTTTTGGCATGATCGGGCTAATACTGGCATTACGAAAATGTAACACTTTAGCCCAAGTGTTGACCATACTACAAGCCTGTATTTTAGCCAGCATCGCCGCTATTGTGGCGGGTCGGCTCGGTTTCATCCTGCTTCATTTTGATTATTTTCAAGACCATCTTCATGAATCGATCAAGCTAATGCAAACACCCGGGCTATCAGAACATGCCGCGTTATTAGCCGGTTGGTGGGCAGGATGGCGTTATTTAAGGCCTAGGCAACCCAATCAATTTGGAGATTTGGCGCGTATCATGCTATGGATTGGGATTGGGGCGGCACTTGGTTGCATCGAAGCTGGCTGCGGCTATGGTATTGAGGTGTGGCCCACCGATCATGCGCTAGCGTGGGCCATCAGCGTCGATTGGCCCGATGCGTATACAGTCTCCAACCCACGCCTCCCCACCCAACTACTATTGGCGTTGTGGCTATTGGCGAGCCTCGTCATCACTTGGCGAAGTCCATCACCGTTCCAGTTTCAGCACCGCCTACGCCAATCTCCCGCTTTGTTGTTGGTCTGTTTCGCCATTGGCGATTTTGCGATCCAATTTTTGCGAGCCGATGCCATGCCCATTTTTGCAGGCTTGCGGCTTTCGCAATGGCTTGACCTTGGGCTTGGGTTATATGCGATAGTCGATCTCACGATATCCCTGACAATGAGGCCGTAATATCGTGAGGTCAACGAAAACCTCTGGAAAAGACTGGTCTGGATAACGATAAACCCTGTAAAGTTTGCACCAAGGTCAAAACTTTACACAACTTTATCAATTTAATGGTAAGCTTACCTGTCATTTTTTGCTTATCAAAGCAAATTTTCGTATCTCGTCAATGTTGGTGACAAACACAGCGTCTACCACATCTCAAGAAGATACCAATCATCATTTATAAAGAGGAGAATTTCGTGTCAGAACAACTTGGAACGCAACAGCGCCCATTGCGGGTTGCCATTATTGGGGCCGGCCCATCAGGTTTTTATGCTGCCGGAGCATTGCAAGGCAAATTAAAAGAATCAGGCTTACACTCATCTGTAGATATGTTTGATAAATTGATCGCCCCGCATGGGCTTGTGCGCTATGGGGTCGCACCCGATCATCAAAAAATCAAATCGGTATCAAAAGTCTACGACATGACCGCCAACGATGCCAATTTTCGCTATTTTGGCAATGTCGAATTTGGCAAAGATATCACTCACGACGAAGCCCGCACCTTTTACGATGCCATCATCTACGCCGTTGGGGCGCAATCTGACCGCAACCTCGGCGTGCCGGGCGAAAATCTGCCCAACAGCTTCTCGGCCACCGAATTTGTGGCTTGGTATAACTCGCACCCAGAATATGCCAACTTTAACCCCGACCTCAGCGTTTCAAGCGCAGTGGTGGTAGGCGTGGGCAATGTGGCAATGGATGTGGCGCGGGTATTGGCAAAATCAGTGGATGAGCTAAAAACCTCCGACATTGCCGATCACGCCTTAGTCGATTTGGCCCATAGCAATGTCAAAGACATTTATGTGCTTTCGCGCCGCGGCCCAGCCCAAGTCAAATTCACCCCAGTCGAAATTAAAGAATTTGGCGAATTGGCGATTGCCGAGCCAGTCATCTCGACCCAAGAGATGCAAATTGACGCAGTGAGTGCTAAACACGCCGAGGCCGATGGCGAAATGCGCCGCAACTTGGTGACAATGAACGCCTTTGCCGCCCGCCATTCTGAAGGCAAAGAACGTCGCGTGCATTTTCGCTTTTTGCTCTCACCCGTCGAAATTTTGACCGATGCAGATGGCAAAATTGCTGGCGTGAAGTGTGAAATCAACAAGCTCGTGCCCAATGACGATCAATCCGACATGAAGGCCGTCGGCACAGGTCAATTTGAAATCATTCCAGCGGGATTGGTCATGCGCTCGGTCGGCTATAAGGGCGTGCCCGTTGCCGGTGTGCCTTACGACAAACGCAGCGGCACTATCCCCAATAAAGACGGGCGCGTCATCGGTGAGGGTGGCGTAACGGTTACGGGCGAGTATGTGGTAGGTTGGGCCAAGCGCGGCCCCAGCGGCGTGATCGGCACCAACAAGCCCGATTCAGTCGCCACTGTTGCCTCGTTGGTCGCCGATGTCGGCAGCTTGCAAGCCGCCAGCAACCCCGATCGCGAAACGGTGGTAGCCTTGTTACAAAGCCGCAACGTGCGTTATGTCACCCAAGCCGAATGGAAAAAGATTGACGCTGCCGAATTGGCCGCTGGTAAAACCCAAGGCCGCCCACGGGTGAAATTGGTTGGGCCAGAAGACATGCTCAAGGTTTTGTAACCCTTTATAATGTTCTTGGTTCAAGTCGGCTGATTGGTCGCGGCATAGGTCACTGTGCCGAGGAAAGTCCGGACTCCACGGAATAGGGTGCTCGCTAACGGCGAGGCGGCGAAATCTGACGGAAAGTGCAACAGAAAATATACCGCCGATTTGCGATTTACGATTTACGATTTGGGGCACAACTCAAATCGTAAATCGTAAATTGCAAATCGGTAAGGGCGAAATGGCGAGGTAAGCGCTCACCAGCGTTGTAGCGATATAACGGCTTTGCAAACCCCACCCGGAGCAATGTCAAACAGCATAAAATGGGTGGCAACACCCTGCGGTGTGATTCGCACCGATATGATGTGCGGGTAGACAGCATCAGATGCGCAGTAATGCGTATCGTAGAGAGATGATCATGGGTCGAAGGTTACTTCGATCAACAAAATCCGGCTTATAGGCGGGCTTGAACTTACCGATTTTCCTATTCCCAGCCCTGTTTTACAGGGGCTGGGAATAGGAAAATCGGTAAAGCTTATTTTGATGCAGGAATATACATATACAACGGCACTGCCCCCGCATCGGCGCGACGTTGAGCGGCATCACGCACCACCTCTAAAAATGTCGCCCAATCATCTGGGTTGCGGGTTTTTATAGCCTCGGTGTTGCGCACTATCAGCGCATAGCCTTTGGCAGCGTGCCAGCCAAAATCGCTCAAACAATCGAGCAGCGCATCCCAATTAAAGCCAAAATAAGCCGGAAGTTGGCAAGATTGATAAAGCGCATGGAGTAAGGTGGTTTTGTCAAACACTTGGGCGCGGTCAATCACCATCGCATGCAAACCAGTCTGCGCCAATTCATCGGCAAAACGAGCATGAGTGATCAAGGCTGGGGCAACTTCGATCACGGCATTGGCGTGGTTGCTGGGCAATGCAATTAAATTTGCAATAGCGGGGCGCAGTTTTATCTTTCGCATCATTTATTTTAACGAGACAGTTTGACAAACGTGACGTAATGGTCGGGTGTGTAATACAACTCAGCGCCCTTGCCAATAATCAGCCGTTGGGGGCCAACATCGCGCATATTAGGGGTGCGCACCACATATTCGGTGTAATATTTCGCGTCTGACATGATGGGCAAACGGCGCTCGCGATTGGTAAAGGTCGAGCCATCATTTGGGTGAGGGTCTTTACGCCCGGCAGCAATTCGGTCAAGCACCGGTTTTAGGTCGATATCACCCTGATAGGCCAATTTGCCATCTAAATCATAAATCTTTTGATTGCGAATGAGCAAGCCAGACCGGTTTACAGTATCGACAGCTGGTTTGGCGGTTGGGGCCGCCGTCACCGTCGGTTTGGGCGCGCTGGCCTCTAACGATGTCTCGCGTGGGATGCCTTTTTCAATAACGCCGAGCGCTGGCTCAGTCGGGGCGGCAGGCGCTTGTGGTCGAACGGGTGTCGATGTCACTGCCACTTTAGGGGCTGATGTGGGTGTGGCAGCGGGGGCTGTCGCCTCACCGCCAGAATTTGAGAAAATAGCAAACCCGACACAAGCCACAATTAAACATGCCAGCACGAGCAGCAAAGGCACTAAAAAGCGCAGGGGCGAGCGCTTGGGTTTAGGGGCAGATTGATACGGTTGGGCAGACCATTGATTTTGCATAATACGATCAATGAATTATCGCGCATATTTCACAGTAATTATCGAATATTTCTAATTATCTTTGGTTAGGGGTAGGTAAAACAAATTTTCGTCGAAATTGCTATTAACCCCTACGACCAAAAGCCATATAGCAATTTCGACATTACATCTTTAGCATTTACCCCGAATTATTGAAAAGACACAGAAGTTACACGAACAAATAATAGGTATACTCTTTAACATGGATTTACTCGAATTGACAAATCGCGCAAACGCCGCTGGGATTAAACTTGAGATGATGAACGGTTTGCCAATTTGGGAGGCATTCCCAAACTGGCGACATCAAGAAGCGATTGATCGCATTCGGCGAACCTTTGCAACTGCACCCAAGCGCGATAACAGTCAAACTGACGATTGCGCCTGTGTGCATATTCCTGATGTTTACGTGCTTTTTCCAGATGGCTCATTAAAGCGCCCCGACGTTGCCATTTATTGCACAATGCCTAGCGAAGAAGAGAAAGAAACCGCCGTAAAACTCATCCCCGAAGCCGTAATCGAGGTGGTTAGCAAAGGCTATGAAGTCAAAGACCTAGAACTTAACCCCCTTTTTTACCTATCCCATGGGGTAAAAGATGTGGTGGTGTTTAACCCTGCAACGTTAAACGTGTCGCATTTTCGGCGTAACAAACGCAATCATTACCTATCACCTATCACGCTTGAACTTGAATGCGGTTGCATTGTCACCGTATAACGATTTTGCCATGCCACATCGCCCCTTTAAATTGTCCAAACGCAACTTAGCCCTGCTTGGGCTAGGCAGCGTCATCTTCATCATCATTGCGGCCCATGTGTTAGCGCAACCCGCCCCGCCCCACCCATTCTTCGCCAGCGCCGCCCAAATCCGCGCCACTCGCCAGCGCCCATTGGTGATTGCACATCAAGGCGGCGAAGGCTTGCGCCCAAGCAATACGCTGTTGGCCTTTAAACACGCTATGTCGCTGGGGGTAGATATGCTCGACACCGATGTGCATTTGAGCAAAGATGGCGTGCTGGTGCTCATTCACGATGAAACCGTTAACCGCACCACCAACGGCAAAGGCGCGGTGCGTGAGCATACCTTGGCCGAATTACAAGCGCTGGATGCCGGGTTTAATTTTAGCCCCGATGGCGGCAAAACCTTCCCGTTTCGTGGACAAGGGGTGCAAATTCCAACCTTAGAGGCGCTCTTTCAAGCCTATCCCAATACCCTGATCGGGATCGAGATCAAACAAGCGCCACCCACTATCGCCGTGCCATTTTGCGCCCTCATTCGCAAGTATGGCATGAGCGACAAAGTCTTAATTTCATCGTTTCGCCCCGACAATATGCTGGCTTTTCGGCGCGAATGCCCCGAAGTTGCCACATCGCCGACCGAAAATGAAATTCGCCCCTTCTTTTTCGCCAGTTTATTGTGGATGGAGGGCGTGATTAGCCCGCAATGGCACGCGCTACAAGTGCCCGAATATGGCGGCGGTTTTCACGTGCTCACCCCACGATTTGTGGCGGCAGCCCATCGGCGCGGGGTCGAGGTTCACCCCTGGACGATCAACGAACCCGACGACCTTCGCCGCATCTTGGCGCTAGGTGTCGATGGCATTAATACTGATTACCCAGATCGAATGATTTTAATGGTCAATGATTAATGGTTAATGGTTAATGGTCAATCATTAACCATTAACCATTAACCACTATCCATTATCATTCCCCCCATGAATTTCAACTCCCGCCGATCCCCTGTTTATGCAACCCGAGGCATGGTTGCCAGCAGCCAACCGCTTGCCAGCCAAGCTGGGCTATCGATCTTGATACAAGGTGGCAATGCAGCCGATGCAGCCGTTGCCACCGCCGCCGCGCTCAATGTGACCGAACCGTGCAGCACCGGCATCGGTGGTGATGTGTTTGTGTTGTATTACGATACCAAGACCAAAGGCATTACCGCCCTCAATGCATCGGGGCGCGCCCCCGCCGCCTTAGACATTGCCCAAATTGAGAAAGACGGGCTACGCGGCCCCAATGACGAAATCGCCGACAAATTTCACGCCCATTGCGTCACCGTGCCCGGCGCGGCGGCTGGCTGGTGCGATACGATTGCCAAACATGGCTCAATGCCCCTCGCCGATATTCTTGCCCCAGCCATTCGGCTGGCCGAGCAAGGTTACCCGGTAGCGCCTTTGGCCGCTGGGCAATGGCTAAAAAAAGAGCAGGCCTTGGCCGAACGCGCCCCCGAAATGACCTTGAATGGGCTGGCCCCACGCGCTGGTCAACTGTTTCGCAACCCCGGGTTGGGTCGCACATTTCGTGCGCTGGCTGAAGGGGGCAAAGAATCTTATTACAACGGCGAAATTGGCCGCGCCATCGTGGCGGCGGTGCAGAAATATGGCGGGGTGATGACAACAGACGACCTCTCGGCCCATCACTCAACGTGGGACACCCCCATCAGCACCACTTATCGTGACATGCGCGTATGGGAATGCCCGCCCAACGGGCAGGGCTTGGCGGCATTGATTGCGCTGAATGTGCTTGAAGGCGTTGACCCCGCCATTCTCAACACCCAACCCCGCAGCGCCAGCGAAGAAGCGCAGCGCTGGCATCACATCATCGAGGCCTTGCGCATTGCCTTCGCCGATGCGCGTTGGTTTATTGCCGATGCCGCCAGCAGCCCCGCCCCACTCGCACAACTGTTATCGAAGGCTTATGCCGCCGAGCGCCGCAGCCTCATCAACCCAAACAAAGCCACGATGGATATAAAACATGGCTCGCCAGTGGCTGGATCAGACACGGTTTATTTTTCGGTGGTCGATGGCAACGGCAATGCCGCGTCGTTTATTAATAGCAATTACATGGGTTTTGGCAGCAATATCGGCGTAAGCAATTGGGGCTTCACCCTGCAAAATCGTGGGCACAATTTCAGCCTCGATGCGCAACACCCCAACGCGCTGGCCCCGCGCAAACGCCCCTATCACACCATCATCCCGGGCATGATCACCCGCGAGGCCGATGGCTCGTTGTTTGCGCCATTTGGCGTGATGGGCGGGTTTATGCAGCCACAAGGCCACGCCCAAGTAGCGATGAATTTGATCGACTTTGGCATGTCGCCCCAAGCCGCGCTCGATGCCCCCCGCATTTGCCTTGAGCCGGGCACCGCCAACGGCGCAGTGATGCTAGAAGAGGGCATTTCATTCGAGGTCGCCTCGACCCTCGCCGCAATGGGGCACAGCATTGTGCCGGTGGCTGGCGATGGGCGCGGCACGTTTGGGCGCGGGCAAGTCATCATCCGCCAACCCGATGGCGTGCTCATCGGCGGCAGTGACCCGCGTGCCGATGGTTGCGCGATGGGTTTTTAAAATTTATTATCAATAGTCAAATTTAATAAGGTAAAAAAACACGGCTTAAGCCGCGTTTTTACCTTATTAATATCTAAATTTTCAATATCTTCACCAATTCACGATTGCCCTCTATAAATTTAGTCACAAGCGCAATAACAAAGATATTACCCAACAAAGGCAATATAATATTAGAATCTTTAAGGCAAACCAGCTTAATGATAAAAATGCTATGTTACCCAAGATTCTTTCACCAGTATCTGAATCACCAATATACCCTTATATCGAGCTGTACGAGTCAAAATTGTTTGGTGTGAGGGCACGCATTGCAAATCGTAATATTACGGTGGCAAATATTGTGCATTGGTATTACAACGAAGGTGAGCGGATTGAAAATATTGCCCTTGATTACGATTTAAGTATTGCTCAAGTGCATGTGGCACTGGCTTACTATCACGATCACCGCACAGAAATCGATACTCAGATTGCCAATGAAAAAGCATGGGCAGAAAAAGCTGTGCTATCTCACCCCTCAATGTTAAAACAAGCGCTCATTCATGGCTAACTATTTGCGATATCACTGTGATAAACATATTAACCCCAGAGTGATTAACGGCTTAAAACGTTATAGCATCGATGTTACGAGTGCTATAGACGCGGATTTGCTGCAACAACCAGACGAATCACATTTAGCCTATGCAGTACGGCATAAACGTGTATTGGTGACACATGACAGCGATTTTACCGTCTACGAAGGCGGTCAGCACTGTGGTATTTGTTACTGTCATCAATCAGATATGAGCATTGGGCAACTAATCGAGTATTTGCGCTTATTTAGCACCACCACAAACCCAGATCTTATTGCAGGGCGCGTTGAATATATGAGGCCGCTTTAGCATGACTAAACTTTCATGATCCCAATCAAACTCGAACTCACCAACTTTATGGCTTATCGCAATAGCGACCCGCTCGATTTGAGCGGGCTGCACGTGGTGTGCCTGACCGGCGAAAATGGCGCGGGCAAAAGCACCTTGCTCGATGCCATCACGTGGGCGCTATGGGGTGAAGCGCGGGCGCGGCGCGATGAAGAGCTGATTACACAGGGCGAAGGTGAAATGCGAGTGGCCTTAACCTTTAGTGAAGGCACAAATTTATATCAAGTCATACGCTCACGCAAAGTCGGCAAGGCCAGCAAAAGTGGCAAAGTCAGCGCGTCATCGGGCGGGTTAGATCTGGTGATTTTTAATGATGGCACGCCGCGGGTAATCAGCGAAGACAAAACGGTTGACACCCAACAAAAAATCATCAAAACGCTCAATTTAACCTACGATACGTTTATCAATTCGGCATTTTTAAAACAAGGCCGCGCCGATGAATTTGCCATTAAGACCCCAACCGAGCGCAAGAAGTTGCTGACCGAGATTCTTAATTTGCAAATTTGGCAAGGGTTTGACGAAAAAGCCAAAAAATTGCAAGATGGCATCGAACGTGAAGAGGCCTTGCGACAAAGTGATTTTGAAAACGCCGAGGCCGAAATTGCCAAATTGCCGCAATATGAGCAAGAATTGGCGCTGGCCGAAACCACGCACGCCAAAGCCGACGACCAAGTGCGCACCTTAGAGGCCCAAGAAGCCGAAATGAACCGCCAACGCGAGCGGCTAAATGGGTTGCAAACACAAGCCAAGCAAATTCAGCGCGAATTGAGCGCCATTGATGGTGAAATAAATACGATTGTGGCCGAGCAAAACAAACACGAGGCCGAATTACGTGATTATCAGGCCGCGCTCGACCATCGTGACGAGATCATTAAAGGGTTTGAAGATTTAGAAGCCCTGCGTATTGAAAACGACACTTTAACCAGCAAACTAAGCAGCCAAACTGAGCTAAACGCACAAAAAACCCGCGCCGAAAACCAAATTGCCGATGCCCGCCGCAAACTGGAAAGCGAACGCGATGGGGCCGAGCGCAGCCTGAGTGAGTTGCAGCGTCAGGCCGACGATAGCAAACTCATCACGCAGCGGCAACACATCACGCAAGAACAGAACGGATTAAATAATGGGCTAAATAACGGATTGGCAGACGGACAAAACACGCACGAAGCCGAACGCACACGGTTAATGCGTGAGCGCGACGAAGCGCTAGACAATAAAAGCAGCACCGAGGCTCACAATAAACAGATCGAAGCCGAGGGCAAGCAAAAAAAAGCCAGCCTAACCGCCATTCAAAAAGTGGGCGCGGTGTGCCCCACCTGTGCGCGGCCTTTGGGTGATGAAGAACGCGCTAAACTCGTAACGGAGTGGGAAGCTGAGTTGGTCGGCTATCGTGATTTGTTTCAGGCCAACAAAAAATTTGTCGAACAAGAGTTGGCCCGCAGCAAAACAATTGAGCAACAATTGATGACGCTAGAGCAAATGACGAAGCGGGCGGCGGCGTTACAGGCCTCGCTTGTCGCCATTGATGCGCAATTGAGCAAAACCGCCGAAGCCGCCGCCCAATTGCCCGCCGCCCGCGAACGCCTAAGCAACCTGACACAAACGCTGACCACGCAAAACTATGCCAGCGAAGCCCAAAAGACCTTGGCGCAAGTCAATATGCAATTGGCGGCGCTAGGCTACGACGCCAAAGCCCATCAATTTTTGCGCACCGTCACATTGCCGCGCTTACAAGTATTTGCAGCCCGCAAGGCGCAACTTGAGCGGGCCGAATTGGGGGTGCAGGTGCAGCAAAACAAACTGGCAGAATTAGGCAATCGGGCGGCGGCGCTTCAGGCGCGGCGCAGCGATGCCCAAACCCGCCAAACCGAAGCCCAAGCCCAAATTTTGGCTTGCCAACAACTTTTGCGCGGGGCCGCCGAGGTCGCCAATGCGCTGGGCCGCGCCCATGCCGAACGTGCCAACGCCCTGCGCAAAGTGGGTGAGGCCAACCAAAAAGTGCAATCGTGCAAATCGCTTGAGGTCAAACGGGCGCGGCTTGCCAGCGAATTGACCGACATTCGGCGGCGCAAATCGCTTTTAAAAGACTTGCGCGAATCATTTGGCAAAAATGGCGTGCCCGCCATGATTATTGAGGTGATTTTGCCTGAGTTAGAGGCCAGCACCAATGATTTGCTTAATCGCATGACCAACGGGCGCATGAGTGTGCGTTTTGAGACCCAACGCGCCACCAAAAGCGGCGATGCCAGTGAAACGCTAGACATACGCATCAGTGACGAACTGGGCGAACGCCCCTATGAAATGTATAGCGGCGGCGAAGCCTTTCGCATCAATTTTGCCATTCGCATCGCGCTCAGCAAATTGTTAGCACATCGTCAAGGGGCCAAACTGCAAACCTTGTTTATCGATGAGGGCTTTGGCACGCAAGACACGCAAGGCCGTGAGCGGCTGATCGAGGCCATCCGCACGATTCAAGATGACTTCGAGCGGTTGATTGTCATTACCCACATCGATGAGCTAAAAGATGCTTTTCCAGCTCGAATTGAGGTGACGAAAACCGCGCATGGCAGTATGGCACGGATTATGTAGCACGGGGTAACTAAAACAAATTTTTGTCGGAATCACTATCTGGCTTTTGGGCAAAGAGGCTTTGCCTTTGCACCCAAAAGTCATATCGTGATTCCGACATTACATCTTTTCGGGTTAACCTGTTTATTGAGATGTTACGACCTGATTTCTAAAAATTTGCAACCTACTCAATTCGGCTTATTTTTCGGCCAACGCCCCCAATTTAACAAAAAACTACATCATGCATAGCAAAGATATGGCAAAATACGATGTTCTCTATTTAAGGCATGAAATATATCCAACGTTTAGGTGTTTTGCTCATCATCCTGATTGTCGCTGCGGCACTGCGATTTAGCGGGCTGGATTGGGATCAGGGCACGCACCTGCACCCCGATGAACGGTATTTAACCTTTCTCACATCGCTGCTACGCCTACCCAACAACTTCGCCCAGTTTTTCGATTCGGGGGACTCGCCGCTCAACCCATATAACACCGATTGGGGCCGCAGTTATGTGTATGGCACGCTGCCACTTTTTATCGTGCGCGGCCTTGCCGAAACACTCAATGCGTTGTGTCTCTCAGAAGCAAGTTGGTTGCCAGAGCGATTGCTACAATTTTGGCTGGGCGCAGTTTCGCCCGGCTGCAACACCAGCCCGAGCGTATTTACCAGTTACGATATCATTGTGCTGGTTGGGCGCACATGGTCGGCGTTTTGCGATTGGCTAGCCGTATTTGTGCTATTTTTAGCCGGGCGGCGCATGTTTGGCTGGCGAATTGGCCTGTTGGCAGCCAGTTTCAGTGCCCTTGCAGTATTACCCATTCAACAAGCCCATTTTTTTACTGTCGATAGCACCGCCAATTTATTCGTCATTTTGTGCCTTGCTGGGTGCGTTGGGCTTATCTTTAGCACCCGTGCCCGTTTTTCTACTGTTCGAATCTGGTTTTACGCGCTATTTGCAGGCTTAATGGCCGGTTGCGCCATTGCCAGCAAAATTAGCACTTGGCCGCTGGTGCCAATGCTCATTCTGAGCATCGCCATCGCGCTCATCCGTGATCATCACCGCAGCATTTTTGCCTTGCTGATTGCCATTGTGGCAACCGTCTTGGCTGGCGTGGCAACCTTTGGCGCGTTTCGCGTCGGCCAACCCTATGCCTTTATTGGCGATAGCACCCGCGAGGCGGTATATACGCTTGAACGCTGCGCCAGCGTGGCCTCGGGCAGCGCCCTCACCACACTGTGCGCCATTGCCAGCGATCTGCCATCGCCTTTGCGTGCACTATTCGCCCCAACGGGCCGCTGGATTGAGCAATTGATTTTGGCGCAAGGTTTTGTCAATGGCACCGTCGATGCACCGTTTGGCATTCAATGGGCCAATCGCACGCCCATCGCTTTTCCATTAGTAAATATTGTGTTTTGGGGGTTGGGCTTGGGGCTGGGTTTGGCGGCCTGCGCCGGTGTGTTTATGGCGGCGCGGCGGCTATTAACAGGGCGGCGCTGGTGGGTTTATTTGCCATTGGTCTTGTGGGTTATTGCCTATTTTGTCTATCAGGGGGCGCAATGGACCAAGTCGATGCGATATCAATTGCCCATTTACCCATTTTTATGCTTAGGCGCGGCCTTGTTATTGGTGCGCCTCGGTGATCGCCTCGCAATTCCACCTGCAAAGTCCTCATTTAAAGGCGGCGGGTTTGGACGATGGGTTTTACGTTGGCTGCCCAGCATGGTTGTTTTGTTGATAACGTTGGTATGGGCCTTGGGCTTTACCACGATTTATCGCCAACCCTATTCACGGGTGCAAGCCTCAAAATGGATTTATGACAATGCGCCTGCTGGGGCCATTATTGCCAATGAGCATTGGGACGACGCGCTACCCGTCACTCTAGACCCAAACACCATGTTACGGGCGGGGTTTGTCAATACAAATACCATCGCCAATGTGCCGCGCCGCTCACCCAACGATTATGGCAAATTGACACCGATTGCCAGCAACCCCGATTCGCAAATTCACATGTATGACGAAGATACGCCGGAAAAGTATCAACAAGTGCTGAGTTGGCTCGATGAGGCCGATTACTTGGTCATGTCGTCGAATCGGTTATATGCCTCCATTGCGCGGCTGCCGTTGCGTTACCCCTTGGCAACCGAGTATTACCGCGCCTTATTTAATGGCGAATTGGGTTTTGAGTTGGCCGCCGATTTTAACCAATTCACCCAAATTGGGCCATTTGTGTTTAACGACCAAGAAATGCCGCAACCTTTGCGGCGTTTTGGCAGCACCCAAGGCTCGGTGCCGTGGTGGCAAGTGCCCTACCCAACCGCCGAAGAAGCCTTTTCGGTCTACGATCATCCGCGTGTGCTCATTTTCAAAAAAACGCCCAATTATTCACGCGCCTTGGCCGAGGCCATCTTTAGCAAGGTCGATCTTAAACGCGCCTATGTGCAAGCCCCAGTCGAGGCTGTCAATGTGCCCAATGGTCTGCTCATGACCGACCAAATGCGCCAAACCCAGCAAGCCGGTGGCACATGGGCCAGCCTGTTCCCCGAAGATTCACCGCTCAACCAATCGCAAAATTTGGCGGTGTTGGCGTGGCTCATTGTGATCGAACTGATCGGCATTGCAGCATGGCCGTTGCTGGCGATGGTCAGTGGCACATCACTCATCGATCGGGGTTACTCATTTGCCAAAATATTGGGCTTGCTGCTCATCGCCATAATCGCTTGGTGGCTGGGCAGCACTAAAATTGCCGTATTTAGCCGCAGTGAAATTGGCATTTTGTTGGCTGTGATGTTGCTTTTTAGCGCTTTTCTATGGTGGCGCAAAGGGCCAACCTTGTTTGCACATCTCAAGGCCGGCTTGCCCTATTTCATCGCCTCCGAACTCATTTTCGCCGTCGCCGTCGCCCTCTTTTTACTCATTCGCATTGCCAACCCAGACCTGTGGCACCCCTATATGGGCGGTGAAAAACCGATGGATTTTGCCTATTTCAACGCGGTGTTGAAATCCAGCTATTTCCCGCCTTACGATCCTTGGTATTCGGGGGGGTATCTCAACTATTATTATTTCGGCTGGGTCATTTTCGGTGCTCCGGTCAAGCTGTTGGGAATTGACCCCTCGGTCGCCTATAACATTGTGCTGCCCACCATTTACGGCTTGGTGGCGTGCGGGGCCTTTGGTTTGGGGGCTTCGTTTATCAACAAACTTGACAACAACACCCATGAAAGTTCAGTATCGGGTGATATTGCCGAAGAAACCAGCCCCACCATCGCCGCCACGTTTACCACGCTCACCGGCAAAAACCTAAAAGGCTATCTGCGCAATGTCATTACCGGCTGTTTAGCAGCGTTATTTGTCATAGGCATCGGCAACCTCGAGCAAATAAACGTGCTGGCGCGGGCTTGGCAACGCATTGGCGACCCGATCAATGAGGCTGGCTCACCCTCGGCCTTAATACAAGGGTTTATGCGCTGGTGGGCAGGTGCGCCCTTGCCCATTCACCCGCTACAACTGTATTGGGATGCCACCCGCCTATTTGAAAGCCCCGGTGTCTTTGCCGAATTCCCATTTTTTAGCTTTTTATATGCCGATCTACATGCCCACATGATGGCAATGCCACTGGTGCTACTCGCCATCGCCTTTGCCTTGGCGTTTGCATCGGGGGCCATTTCACTTGGCAGCGTCAGTTTGGCCGCGTTAGCCATTGGGGCATTATGGAGCGCCAACTCGTGGGATTACCCCACCCTTTTGGCGTTGGGAATGGGTGGATTGGTGCTTGGGATCAGACAAAAATCATACGCTAATACCTTCAGTATGGTGTTACATTTGCTGTTGGCAATCTTTGGCCTAATCGCACTATCTCGGGCTGCCTTTATCCCTTATTTAGAAAATTACGGCGCGGCCTACAACAGCATTTTGCTTTGGGAGGGCGAACACACGCCATTAGGAATTTATCTAAAAATCTATTTCCTATTCATGATCCCGATTTTGTTCGGCCTCATCCCAGACATCGCCCGAACATTACAGGGAACCATACCCACCACACGTTATGGCGGCGGCATTGTCAATCGCCCACCGCGCCAATTCCCCACTTATGAGCAACAATGGGTGCAATATCGCGCCACAATTGGGGTATCGCTGGTAATCATTTCGCTCATTGTGGCTGGCGGCATGGCTTTTATGGGGGTTCCGGCGACCTTGGGTAGCCTGCCCATGCTTACCATTTCGGCTTTGGCAATCTTTGTCACCCATCGGTCACCCCAAGCCCGCTTGCTATGGCTAATGGTGGCTGGCGCATTTACACTCACCTTGTTTGTCGAATTATTCACCCTGCGCGGCGACATTGGGCGTATGAATACGGTTTTCAAGTTTTACATTCAAGCATGGCTCCTTTTAGGGGTTGCGGCTGCGGTATGGCTGGTATGGGCCATTTGGCGTTTGCGCTGGGGCTGGCGGTTAATGTTAATCGGAATGCTTACGCTGTTGTTACCGCTGGCATTGTTATACCCCGCCACCGCCGCCCCGGCCAAGATGCGCGACCGCTATTCAGACAAAGCGCCACAAGGGTTAGATGGCGATGAATATATGCGTTTTGCGACTTACAGCGAAAAAATTTATGATCGCAATGTCGAATTTGCCTTACAATCTGATTACGAGGCCATTCAATGGCTGCGCCGCAATGTCGCGGGTTCACCCGTCATTATGGAAGGCACGACAGGCGGCGCGCTCTATCGCTGGGGCAACCGCTTCTCAATTTACACCGGCTTACCGGCAGTGATTGGCTGGCAATGGCATCAACGCCAACAACGCGCCGTCGTGCCCGACCGCTTCATTTATGAACGCGACAACGATGTCGCCGAATTCTATTCAACCACCGATATCAGTATCGCTTTAAAATTATTGCGGCGTTATCAGGTGCGTTATGTCGCAGTCGGCGATCTTGAACGCGCTTATTATGATAAAGCCGGCTTCGACAAATTCAATCAATTGGTCAGCAGTGGTTTCTTGCGGGTCATGTTTCAAAACAGCGGAACCACAATCTATGAGGTCATTGGAAATTAATGGTTAGTGGTCAATGGTTAATGATGAGTGATAAATAATTAACCATTAACCATTAATCACTAACCATTAATCATTTATTTTTAACATGAACGATTTCACCGCACTCCTTCTTTGGTATGTTTGGATGCAAGTATTTGCGCTTGCAGGCTGGTCGGTCGCTGCCCCATGGTTACATGGCTTGGCCGACCGCGGTTATGGCATCAGCAAAGCCTTGGGGGTGCTGCTAACCGGCTATGCATACTGGATCAGCGTCTCTGTAGGTTTGTCACGAAACAACACGGGGGCGGTCATGCTTGCGCTACTACTCGTGTTGGGGCTTGGCCTCTTACTCGCCAACCTGCGCCCAAAAGACCCAAACACCAGCACAGTTGCAAACCTAAGCCAACTCTATTCATTACGTACTATCAAAACCTTACTGGTTACAGAATTATTGTTTGTTGGCGCATTTTTGCTATGCGCCTTTTACCGCGCTTATAACCCCAATATCGAAACTGCTGGCGGTGAAAAATTCATGGAAACCATGATGCTCAACGCCATCTTGCGCAGCCCTAGTTTTCCGCCCAATGATGCTTGGCTGTCTGGGTTTTCAATCAGCTATTACTATTTTGGTTATGTCATGCAAGCCATGCTCACCCGCATTAGCGGCGTGCCAGCGGCAATTGCCTTTAACCTGAGCGGCGCAATGACCTTTGCCCTAACCGTTGTCGGCGCGTTTAGCGTGGGCTATAACCTATGGTCTGCCAACCAACCACACCCTGTCACAACAACAGAACCCGCCGATTTAAAATCTAAACGCCAACCCCCAAACGCTGCGCTCATCGCTGGCTTGCTTACCGCCTTCATACTCGCATTTATGGGCAATTTGGGCGGCGCAATTGAAAGCGGGCGCTGCGCAGGCGCAATCTCGCCCAGCACCATCGCTTGGCTCGATATCAAAAGCCTAAACAAAGACACCCCGCTCGAATGTAACGGCCTGCGCCCCACTCGTTTTTATTGGTGGTGGACATGGTCTCGCACGGTGCATGACTACACCCCCAGCGGCGGCGACCAAGAAGCCATTACCGAGTTTCCGGCCTTCAGCTTTATGCTGGGCGATAACCACCCCCATGTCATGAACCTGCCCTTTGTGCTATTGGCGCTTAGCTTGGCCTTGTGGGTTTGGCAAGGCAACCTCATGGTGGGGGCAGGTCTGAGGCCCGCCCCCACACCCCAAAAACCGCGTCAAGGCAAAAGCCCGTCGGCGGTGGGCATCGCGCTGACCTTACCGCCCATTGGCAATACAGACATTTCAATGAACCTCACGCCTATGCTCGCGGTGCAATCAGTTTTATTGGCGATCATCATCGGCGGGCTATCGTTTATGAACACGTGGGATTTACCCATTTTTGGCGGCCTAATTTTGGGGGCGCTAATCTTGCGTTACTGGCTCAATGGGCAAGCACTCGCACCCGCATTGGTGTATAGCGTCGTCGTTTTTGCGCTCGCCTACTTGCTCTATGTGCCTTTCTACAGCACCTTTGCCTCGCAAGCGCGTGGCATTGGGGTTAATCTGTTTAACGGCACACGCTTCCCACAATTCTTCATCATGTTCGCGCCCTTTGTCGTGCTTATCCCGGCGTTTTTGTGGCAAGCCATTGGGCAATTAGGTAGAGGCGGGTCGGCGACCCGTCTTAAATCGGCGACCCATGCAAAAGACGGATCACCGACCCACACAAAAGACGGGTCATCGACCCGTCTCTACGTTCAGGGCGCAGGATTATTGGTCGGGTTTCTGGTGGCGTGTGTGTTGGGCATGGTTGTGTTGGGTTTTGTCTCGCCGCCTATACGCAATTTGCTAAATGAAATGAACCGCACCGGCAGCGCAATGGGTGTGCCACGTGCCGTTGTCGAAAGCCGCGCATGGGCACGCTTTAGCGACCCTTGGGTACCGCTCTATTTGCTCGGCAGCGTCGCATTGGTGGTCGTCATGATCAACGAGATCAAAAATTTGGGGGTAAAAAATACGCCTCAAATGTTAGAAGTTTCGCAATCAACCAATCAGCCAATCAACCAAACCCTGCCCTTCATCTTGCTGCTACTTGGCGCTGGGGCATTGCTGGCGGCCTCAGTCGAATTTGTCTTCTTGCTCGACAATTTCGGCACCCGTATGAATAGCATCTTCAAGTTTTACTATCAAAGCTGGGTGCTATGGTCAGTAATGGGTGCTTATGCAATCATGTCATTTGCGCAATCACGCCAAATGACCCATCGGGTAATAGCTGGCGTTGCGGGCATATTGATGGCGTTAGGCGTTCTGTATCCCATCTTTACCGCTTACTCGCGTACCGATGACTTTAAACGCACCCCAACCCTCGATGGCGCGGCCTATTTGCGCCAATTTAACCCCGACGATGCCAAAGTAATCGACTGGTTTAACAACAGCCCACAATCACCCATCTTCAATTTGCAAACAACACAGGCCGCACCGCCGCGCATTGCCGAAGCCCCCGGCGACAAAGGCAAATCGTATGCCTACGAGGGTCGCATCGCCACCTTTACCGGCTTGCCCACCCTGCTCGGCTGGGGCGGGCATCAAAGCCAATGGCGCGGCAATTACAACGAACCCGGTCGCCGCGAACCGCTGATCGAAAGCTTCTTCAATGGCACAGACCTCGCCGAAGCCAAACGCATCGCCCGCGAATTACAAATTCAATACGTCATCATCGGCAACACCGAGCAAAAACGCTATAGCCCCGAAGGCCTCGCAAAATTCGCCCAACTCGGTCAAGAGGTCTTCCGCAGCGGCGAAACGGTGGTCTATCGGATGAAAGGATGAAGGATTAGGGATGAAGGATGAAAAGGCTTATTCATCCTTTATCCTTTATCCTTCCCCGCCTCGCTCATTTTCTGGTTCACCCTATCCGTCAACTCACCACTCATCACATTCTGCCGCACAAATTCCATAAAACGATACAAA
>CAMDWA010000064.1 GCA_945877855.1 Thermoflexus hugenholtzii JAD2
AATTTAATCAAAAAAGACAAGAATCGTAAAAATAGTATTAAAACGTCGCGGTTAGAGGCTGGTTGGAATAATGACTATTTATTTAATTTGATTGAGCCTCTTTTGTTCGGGGTGACATAAAAAATATTTCATGATGCGTTCGCCCTATAGGTAGCATAGGCCCGGTTCTCACTTTATCAGCAAGCGCATACACCTTCGCCCGCCCACGCCGCCCGGCCTCAGCGATTAACTTGAGGTGTCGCAGGCAATAAGTGACGCGATGCGCTAACGCCAGCGGGATACGCATAGCGCGGGCCAACTCGGCGCTGGTGAATGAGGCTGGCAGCGGCGTCGGCAATAGCCCAAGCAAATCGCTCGGCACTTCGTAAAGTTGCCGCTCGCAAATTTCAAGCAAGCGCCGATCCACCGATTTCCACTCGCGCCGCCAGCGGCCCTTCTGGGGCAAATCATTGGGCTGGCGAATTTCTTCTTCACGGATAAGCAAGGTCTCGATGCTTAAATTCGGGTGCGCCAAAAGATCAGCGCAACCGACCAGCGCCTCAAAAATATGTGCCGCGTGGCCTTTGCTTGGCGAGCGCCGCCGCCCCAATTCGCGCCCGTCGGCATCTTGCTTCACAATCCAGCGTTCGGTGGCGATGGGGTGAATGAGATGCACGCGATATCGCGCCAGCAAATCACGCAGTTTGGCTTGAATAGCCGAAAACCCGCTGGTTTGAATCTCGATCAGCAACGGCGACAAGGTAACAGCCTTGGCTGCATCCACAGGCCAAGGCCGCACAATGTCAATCCAATACCCATCGATTTTGACCTCAACGCCATCGCTCGGCTGGGCAAATTGTCGTTTTAGCGCCGCATGAAGTGAACGCTCGCTCAAAATGCCGATCGTGCGCGGGTTGGGGGCTGGCATGGCCCTATCTCACCAAACCCTCGGCTTCGCCGACCAAACGCGCCAACTCATCAAAGCCCACTTGCCAAAATGCGGTGTCGGTGATGTCAATACCAATCAAGGCCATTTGGTCTTTGGCGGCAAGGCTGCCGCCCGATTCGAGCAACTGGGTGTATTTTGGCACAAATGATGCGCCTTCGCGTCGATACATGCCATATAGCCCCAAGGTCAGCAACAAGCCAAACGAATAGGCATAGCAATAAAACGGCGAGCCGATAAAATGCGGAATGTAAGACCAGCCATATTCGTAGCCATTGGTCATTTGCAGCGCCTCACCATAATAAGGCGCATTGGCTTGCAGCCATAGCTCATTAATTTGCTGGGCGCTGAGACGGCCTTTGGCGCGGGCATCATAAGCCAACGACTCAAAACGCGTCAGCACTGTTTGGCGATAAACGGTGGCAAAACTGTCTTCGATTTTGTGGCAAATGAGCGATAATCGGTCGCGTTCATCAGTCATTTCTGACAACAAATCTTCAAACACCAACATTTCGGCAAACACGCTGGCCGTTTCGGCCACAGGTAACGAGCAATTGTAATTGAAGCCGGTTTGTTTGGCGCTCAAATAAAAATGAATGCCATGCCCCAACTCGTGTGCCAAGGTCATTACATCATATAGTTGATCGTTATAGCTCATCAAAATGAAAGGCGGCTCGGCGGGGTTAATTGGGCTGCAAAATGCACCGCCAATCTTGCCAGCACGCGGGGCGGCATCAATCCAATTCTCGTTAAAAAAGCGGGCGCTGATGTCGGCAAATTGGGGCGAGAACCGCGTTAGCGCCGTTGTAATTTTATTGCAGGCTTGGTCATAGCTCAGGGTGCGTTTAACCTCGCCAACCGGCGCATATTGATCATAAATTTGCAATTTATCGAGGCCGAGCAATTTGGCCTTTAGCCCAAAATAACAATGCGCCAATGGGAAATTGCGTTCCACCACCTTCATCATGGCCTCAACCGTAGCGCCGTCAATATCATTGGCAACATTGCGCGGGTGAATGGGGCTTTGATAACCGCGTAGCCGATTATTCACCAAATGGTCTTGGAATCGCGTATCATAAATAAAAGCCCGCACATCGCGCTGGCTTTCGAGCGAGCCATAAAAAGTCTCATGAGCACGTTGGCGTACTTGGCGGTCTGGGTTGCGAATGAGCGCCAAAATTTCGCTTTGGTTTAGCGTTTTGCTGCTGCCATTTTCATCCCATTTAAATTGAGTGGCGCTGTTATATTCGGTAAAAAGCCGCTGCCAAGCGTTAATACCGGTCATGTTTTTCTCGTTATTCAGGCGTTCTTCGTTTTCGCTCAGGGTATGGGGCTTAAAACGGCGGGCGCTTTGCAAATAATAACGATAATTTGCCAGCGCTGAATCGGCGATCAATCGTTGAGCATCGTCGTCGGCTAACCCAAGCCACTCTAAATCAAAGAAAATAAGCAAATTGCCCAAGGCCGTTAGTGCCTCTTCGACCCGCTGCATCAATGAACGATGCGCATCAGGTTGGGTATCGGCGGCATAGACCAAATAGGCGTAATTATTCGACTTTGCCATCTCGGCCTGAATTGCTTCATAGTCGCGCAGCGCCGTCAACAAATGGGCTGCGCTTGGGCCGCCCGCTACATTAATGCTACCGCGATAGGCTTTGTCAAATGCTGTTATACGGTCTTGTAGTGCCGTTAGCGACTGCTCGATTTTGGGGTCATCAGGCGAAGCAAATAATCGGCGCAGGTCCCAAGCAATGTTGCTTGCACTTTTGGTGAGGTTAGAGTTGAACATGAATAAAGGTATTTTATAGGAAAAAGATTTGCACCGAAAAGCCTTCTTTTCTTTGTGATCTTTGTGCGCTTTGTGGTGAAAAGAACGAACCTCGTGCAACTTCATTTGGTAAATGATTGATCAATTACCGGCTAGCAAATGCCAACACACCGCCGCCATCGGCTTTAAGCGCACCGCCGGGCGTAATGCTAATGCGATTGCCGTCAAATTTCACATCATAAGCCGCATTTGCCATCAACCCAGTAACCAAATGTTTTTGTGTGCCAGCGGGTGCTTCGTATTGTAAAGTGCTAAAAGTTTGTTTGGCATCTTGCGGAAAAAGCACCAACATATTGGCCACTTGTGCCCCCACAAATACACTACCGGCGGTGCTGCGAATGAGGGCTGCGGTATCGCCTGTGATGCCTTTATCTGTGCCCTGTAACACATGCAAAAATCGCACTTTATCAGCCGCAGGTGCTTCAACCATTAAACGTTCTTTCATCATTTCATCTGTGGCAACGGTGTTGTCAATTTGTTGGCTACGTCCATTATTGCTACGCAAAATAGCCCCACTGGGCAAAAGGCTTTGCACCAATAATTGTTGCCCACCCGCAGTACTGGCGCTGGCCCGATTCCCACTGATGTTAGGCACAGACGGCAATTGCAACCACCAGCGTTTAAAGCGTTGGGCCGGCGAGTCGGCGCGATCATAAACAATGATGTGGTCGGGCTTCAGCCACACAATGTCTCGGCTGGCGTGCGCAATTTCAGTCGATTTTTCATTCTCTGAGTTATATAAATTGGTGGCATCACCAGAGGCATACACAAAATCGGGGCTAAAACTGTGCGCCAACAATATCGGATCGCCAGATGCGACCAAATTCCATTGACTGCCACGTTGCCACAAATCAATCCGCCAATCATCGGCGCTGCGTTCGGCAGGTTTGGCATTTTGCAATGCCAACGTGTTGCGAAATTCGCTGCTGGCAATGCCTTCGGCAATATCGGCATAGCCAATACGGGCCTTAGTCAGCCATTCACCCTTGCGATAAAACTCAAAATGGTTGCCATCGGCCTGCTGATGGTCAATTTTGTTCCAACTCAAATTAAAGTGAAACCACGCAGCATCGCCCGCCCAACTGCTGCGGCTAAATAATTTATTCATGCCGGGCGCAAAATAATTGAGCGGTTGCGCAGGGCGTGGGTCGGCTGCGGTGGGGCGGGTGGGGTCGAGCAACATAAAATACAACATGGCCTGCCGAAAAGTGTCGGGGTTTGAAATACGATTAAGCAAGCGTTCTTGCCCACCGGGCGCGGTATGGGTTTGCAGCCAGCGCAATTGATCGAGCCGCACCGCGTTGGCGGTTACGCGATCATAAACGCCCAATGCCCCAAATGCATCGATAAAATCACTCAAGTGATACCGTTGACTATCACCATAAAATGCCGGTTGATATTGTGGTCCATCGTTTGTGGCTTTGGGCGCGGGGCTGATCGAATGCATATAAGCCCGCACAAAATCATCCCAAAATGGGTTGTCGCGCAGTATTACCGCTGGACCATGTTTGGCGGGGTCGGCCTCGCCCGCTGTATGCAAGGCCAGCAAAAATTGAATGACATAACTGGCCGTTTGTGGGCTATATTCAAAACCTTCGGGCAAAAAGCCACCTTTGCTATCGGTGCGGCTCAAATGGTCAAACAAATATAACCACGCGCCGGTAGCATTGTTCAAATAACCTTGCAACGTAGGGTTGCTATCGGCTGGGTCAAGCGCCATCGCCATCAACCCCAAATTGCGCATATGGGCCGCAAAATAGTTGTTGCCCGCCCAGCGCACTTGCTCGCGGTTAGCAGTTAAGGCCGGGTTGCGCGTCATACCGATGGGTTCGGGATGATGATAGCCCCGTTTAATAATTTCATCGCCCCAGCGCGTAAACACTTTGGCGATGGTGGCCTTGTCGGCAGCCGTGAGCGTTGGGTAAATCCAATCAACCGTCAGCGCAAAGGCTTCGCCATGATATCGCGGACGGTCGGCATCTTCGGTAAAAAAATTGGGGTGACGAAATGGCGGGTAATATTTGCTGGTATCACCCGGGCAGGTAAAGTCTTCTTTGGTGGCGGGGCCAAGCGCGGCGGCATTCATCACATGCATCAGCAACGTGCGGGCACGGGCGGCATAGTCGGCGCGTTTTGTCGCATCGGGGTCGATAAGTGACATGAAGGCAAACATATGCGCGTAGTTTTCAGTCACATATTCGTTATAGCCAATAAACCCACAATCTTCATTTGGCACATGTTTGGCATCCATGTCGGCTAAGGCACGTTGGGCGGCCCCTTTTAACCCATCTTTATAAATGGGGTTAGCGTCAGTTGCCCATGAGCGCAGTCGTGTGACATCGGCTGGCGTGAGCCACAAACGCGGGTGTGCCCCAGCCACGGCTGATTGACCCGGTGTAAGCAACGCTGGTGTATTGATAACACTGGGTTGGGCTGCCGTTGCTGCACTGGCTGCCGCCGTATTTATGCTTGATGTTGGTTGTAGCGTATTTATAGGTGCTACATTTTCAGGCTTTTGTGTTTGCGTTGGTGCAGCAGACGTGCCACAAGCCATTAATAGACTAAGTGTGATGACAGAAATAAGCAATCTTTTCATATTGCATCTGTTATGACACAGTTGCGCTATAAAAAGTTGCGATTTATTGCATCATTGAACTTAACAATGTCAGATTAAGAAAGATGGATGCTGATTTATTTTTGTGAATTCAAATGAAGGATTACCCAATTCACAAATAATAAGTCATGCGCTGTAAATGCAACACCGGGTCAATATATTCAACATGCACCCCTATTGGCACGGCTAACGTGGTAGGCGCATAATTCAGAATGGCTTTAATCCCCACTGCAATCACTTGCTCGGCCACAGCTTGAGCAGCTTCGGCAGGCACAGTCAGCATGGCATGACGCACTTTATATTTCTCGACAATGGTCTTTAGGTCGTTCATGGCGTAAATCGTATGCGTGCCTGCATGGTCACCGACTCGCGCTGGGTTGTTATCAAACACCGCCACAACCCGAAACCCGCGTTCGGCAAAGCCAGTATAGTTGGCAACGGCGCTGCCAATATGCCCAGCCCCCACCACGATCAACGGCCATTCGCGGTCGAGCCGCAAAATATTACGTAAATGATCACGCAGCCCAAGCACAGCATAGCCTGTGCCCTGCTTGCCAAATTCACCAAAATGAGATAAGTCTTTGCGAATTTGGGCAGAGCTGATGCCCAAAGCATCCGCCAATTCTTGTGATGATGTAAAGTGTTTATCAGCCAAAGCCATTTCTGACAAGGCACGTAAATAGAGTGGCAAGCGCCCCACAACGATATCGGGCACTGTGTTGGTCTCGATTTCGGGTTCTTCGCTTACAATTTCAGACATTTTTGATAATAGGCAAAAAAAATTTACGCCTCTTCATCGTAACATAATCATTATTGATGCGAAAGGGGAAAAGTCATCCTAATTATGCCAATTTCTTCATATCAGTTGCAACGGTAAAATATCAGCTTATCATTTGGCCTATGAATTTTGTTACCCAGCGCGGCAGCATCATTTTTTATGAAGAATTTGGCTCGCCAACAAACCCCCCGCTTTTGCTTATTCACGGCAGCACGCTAACGGGCAATGCTGATTTTTGTGTGGAGTCGAATATCGCGCAGCGCTTTGCCAAAGATTATCGGGTCATTGTGCCCGACTGCCCCGGGCATGGCAAATCGCCAGCCGAATGGCTAAGCGAAAATATGCCGCGTTATTCATTCACCAGCATGGCCGCCGATTTAGCCGAATTATTGCTTGGGTTAAACGCCGCGCCAGCGTTTGTGTTTGGGCATAGCAATGGCGGCACGGTAGCGCTGTATATGGCAAAAGAGCAATCGCAACAGGTGCGGGCCGCTATTTTGCTCGCCGCCAATGCTTATATCGATGAACACATTCGCACCCGTGTGCCCATTGGTATGGATGCCGAACGCGTGGCGCGTGAAGAGCAGCAGTGGCTGGATGAAATGATACGGCTACATGATGTGCATCAGGGCGAAGGCTATTGGCGGCAATTGTTGGCGGCCACTGTTACCGAAACAATTACAAACCCCGACTGGCAGCAAGCCGATTTACAACACGTGCAAGTGCCTTGTTTGTGTGTGCAAGGCGAAAATGATCGTGTGAATGTGCCCGGGCGACACGCCCAAACCCTAGCAGCATGGTTGCCAAATAGCCAATTGTGGTTACCCGCGGGGATTGGACATTCGGTGCATTGGGAAATTCCGGACACATTTGAGCAACGGGCACGGGCATTTTTTGCTCAGGGCATTCAGGAAAAATAAATCTCCGATTTTGCTGGTTGATTTCGGTATTTACTTCTGCTGAGCAGCCTAATACCTTGCCATCGTTGTAATTTTTTGCATATCCTCATAGATATCTTGTAAACTTCAATCTGTGGACAAGAAGGGTAGCTATTGGCGGCAATGTGTTGCATTAACAATGTGTGCAACGCTGTTGGGTTGCGCACGCCCCGCCCCAGCCCCTGATGCCCAAACACCCAACCCCACCCCCGAAAGCCGTGGCATTATCGATTCGCTCATTCAACGGGTATTGCCCGCCCCCGGGCCAACCGCTACGCCCAGCGCTCCGCCAACGCCACCCCCAACCCCCATTCCCGAAAATGCGGTGTTGTTAAATTCGGCGCAGCGGGCAGCATTTAACGGCGATGATGACAAAGCTGTTGCTTTATATACACTCACCATCAGCCAAATGGTATCGGCCCCTGTGGCTAAAAACGGTGGCCCCGTCGATGCGGATGTGCTCTTTCAAACGCGCTTAGCCTTGGGCCAAGTGCAATTTAACGCCGGTAACACCGCTGCCGCAATCAAAATTTTTAGCGAATTGGTTGAAACCCCCATGTTGATTTCGCCAGCCCGCATGGGCGAGGCCAATATTATGTTGGGCCGGGCGTATCGATTGCGGGCACGGTCGCTTGAAGCGGTTAACCAGTTTAATATTGCGCTAACCCGTTTGCCTGACCTTGCGCCTTATATTCACACCTGGATCGGCGCGTCTTATTTAGAGGCCAAAATGTTGCCGAATGGCATTGCAGCGTTTCAGCAAGTGGTTCGCATGACACAAGGTTCGCAACAACTTGAAGCCCGCGAGAAACTTGCCTTGGCGTATCAATTGAATGGTGATTTTGCCGCGGCAGTAAATGAATATGAGTCTATTTTAGCGGTTGCGCGTATCCCCTCGTATCGGGCGCGTATGTTGTGGGAAATGTCGCAAGTATTGCAATTAATGGGTCGTGTCTCCGATGCCCTGCGCGTCTGGCGCGAGATTATGACGCAATATCCATCAACCCCACATGCCCATTTGGCCTTGTTGCGGTCGCTCGAAGCCAAACAAGATGTGACCGAGTTGCAACGCGGTATTATCAATTACCATAACGGTAAATATGAATTGGCACAAGCGGCTTTTAAACGTGCCTTGCAATATAAAGAGCAATACGACGATGTGTTGTATTGGGCTGGTTTGAATTATTTGGCAATGAACAACCGCGAAGATGCCATTCGCAATTTAGATTTGCTCATGACCACCCAGCCCGATTCGCCACGCTATGCCGATGCTGCCATTGCCAAAGCCGACGCGCAAGCAGATGACGGCAATTATGTTGGCGCAATTGATACCTATCGCAAATTGTTGCGCGTGTTGGGCGCTCGCCCTCAAGGCGACCCCAAAGCCGCCTATTCGTTGCAGCAAGTGGCGGTGATGCTCGACCGTTCACAAATGGCGACAAGTGATGCCCAAGGCGGGGCAAATCGTTGGGAAGAGGCGGCCAAGGCCCATTTGGCGGCCTTTGAGGCTTATCCATATGCCGATGGGGCCAGCCGCGCTTTGTTGCGGGCTGGTATCGATTATTATCGTAATGCCAGTTATGAAGACGCGGCGCGGGTGTTTTTGGCGCTTATTTCACAATTTTCAAATGCCGCCGATGCCCCAATGGCCCAATTATGGTTAGGCAAGACTTATTTGGCCTTAAACAAAACCACCCAAGCCACCGAATTATTACAATCTTTGGCGCAAGGCACAGGCTACGAAGCCGCACGTGCCGAAGAATTATTAAAACCTGACAACAAATTAAAGCCGATGACCGAATCGGGCGGGATGAATGTATCGCCTTTGCCGATTGATGACCGCCAGTTGCGTATTGATGCCGAAACTTGGCTGCGCACGTGGGTGCAGCCCACCCCTACCATTACCGATACCCAGCAAATGCCAACCAAATTGGCTTCAGAAATTACATTGCGGCGCGGCAATTTGTTATGGCGGCTCGGTTTTCAACGTGAAGCAACCGATGAATTTAGCTTGTTAAATGTGGCTTATTCGCGTGACCCAGTTGCACTTTATCATTTGGCGCTCAACTATCAACAATTAGGCGCACATCGGCTATCTATTGCAACAGCCGAGGCCTTAGTTCGACAATCACCAACGCGCAATGTGCGCAATGTGCCAAAAATGATTGGACGGCTCGTTTATCCGGTCTATTACAGCGAATTAGTCTTTAAAAATGCCGAAGAATACGACATTGACCCACGTATTTTGTTATCAGTCATGCGCCAAGAAAGCTTGTTTGAGGCCGGAGCAAACTCTGAAGCCTCGGCGCGTGGCCTCATGCAAGTGATGCCACCGACCGGCAAAGAAATTGCCCAAAAACTAAACTGGCCATCCGAATATACCGAGCGCGATTTGGTGCGCCCTTATGTCAGCGTACGCTTTGGCAGTTATTATCTTAGCCAACAAATAAAAGCCTTTAATGGCGATTGGTATGCGGCTTTAACAGCCTATAACGCAGGCGCCAGCCGCGCAAAAATTTGGAAAGCCAATAGCAAAGATGACCCCGACCTTTATTTGGTCGGGGTGACGCTAAACGAGCCAATTGCCTATATTCGCGCCGTATCTGCCAATTTTGCGCTTTATCGGCGGCTTTATGAATAAATATGTGTTGCTCTATGGCGCAAACGGCTACACCGGTGAATTGATTGCGCAAAAAATGCTGCAACGGGGCTTGCCAATGATGCTGGGCGGGCGTTCAGCCCCTGCTGTTGGGCAATTGGCAACTGGTTTGGGTCTGCCCCACCGCATATTGCATTTGACAGATGCCGCGGCGCTAACGACAGCCCTGCATGATATTGCGGTATTTGTAAATTGTGCTGGCCCTTTTGCCCAGCCCCCGCAAATTCTGGTACAGGCGTGTATTCAAGCGCGGGTGCACTACCTCGATTTGGCCGGTGAATATACATTTTTTGAATGGCTGACGCAATTTGACGCGGCGGCCCAAACCGCTGGGGTGATGTTGATGCCCGGGGTGGGCTTCGTTATCGCCGCCACCGATTGTATGGCGGCGCATTTGGCGCAACAGTTGCCCACCGCCACCCATTTGGCGCTGGCCTATCGGGTAGCGGGCGGGCCATCACGCGGCACGGCCTTGGGTGCGTTGCAACATTTGGGGCAATGGGGTGCGCTGCGGCGGGCGGGAGCGCTTGTGCCTGCGCGATTGGCGCAGGCCGATTGCGCCATTCACCACGCCGATTTTGGCACGCCAAGTGTTGGCCCTGGTCTCCAGCCGTTGGCCTACAACGCGTTGGCTTACAACGCTTGGTCGGGTGATCTGGTGGCGGCATATCGGCATACCAGCATTCCCAATATCGAGAGCTATTTGGCCTTTCCATCCCCGCGGCTGTTGCGTCTGTTCGACCGCGTTGGGCATGGGGCGGCTTTGCAACGGCTGCTCGATGTCGTCATCCGACGGGTAGTACCGGCTGGGCCAAGCGCCCCCCAGCGCCAAACCGGGCGGGCGGCGGTGTGGGGCAAAGCGTGGGTAGATGGCGGGCCATCGATTTCGGCATGCTGGGTAACGGCAGAGGCGTATGAATTCACCGCCATCATTGCCGCCGTCATCACCCAGCGAGTGCTCGCGGGTGACGTGCGGGCGGGGTTTCAGTCACCCGCCTCGGCTTATGGCGCAGGGCTTATTGGGCCGGTATTGCGTTAGGCGTAATAGCGCTGTGCAAATTCTGCTCGCCAATCGTCAGGTAAATTTGCTGCTCGGTGACAGACAAATCAAAGGCCATACGCCGCTCGACCAAGGCCACCAGTTGGTTCATAAAGCCGTAGTCGAAGGTGTAAATCGGGATATCGGCGGCGTGATAAATATTGCGCCCGGCCAACGATTGCATCACATTGTCGATGCGGCGATGGGTATAGACCACACAGCGCTCGGCGGCCTTGCTGGCGCGATGCAGCAACTCGGCGCTCGGCATCCCGACTTCGATCCATACTTTGATATCGCCGTTATAGTCACGCACCCACACCGCCGCGTCGTCGTTATCGCCGATGCCGCGCCCAAACTCAATGCGCGGCTGCCATTCGAGACAATACGCCAGCACCCGCGTCATCATATAGTCGAGCGTTTCGGTGGGGTGCTGCGCCACCCGCAGCGCCAACTGCTCATACACCCCGCGATCAATATCAGACAGGGCAATGTCAAAATTGTAAATGGTTGAACCTAATGCCATAAGAAAAAGAGTTGCAAGTTGCAGGTTGCAGAGTGGCAAAGCTACAGAGTTGCCACTCTGCAACCTGCAACTTACAACTTTTTACTGTTAAGATATGCCTATGCTACATCATTTTGCATCGGCTGAATGGGTAAATGCGGTAAAAGAGGCCATCAATACCCATGATGGCTATCGCGAGTCGGCCAAGACGTGGGAAGGCGATTTTTGGTTTGTGATCGAGCCTGATCAAAGCAGCGGTGATGCGCCGGTGTTGATTTATCTTGATTTATGGCATGGCACCTGCCGCACAGCCACGTTGGCACACAATGAAAATGAACATACGCCAGAGTTTCGTATTTCGGGCACGCGCAAAAATTGGCTAAAAGTGCTGCGGCGTGAGATCGACCCTATTCGCGCCCTCATGACCAACACCCTTCGGCTAAAAGGCAATATGGCAAAGGTGATGCGCAATGTCAGGGCCGCCCAAGATTTAGTGCTGGCGGCGGCTATGGTTCCTACGGTTTAAAGCCGATATCACCACAATTATGGGTTGATAACACGCCTTAATTGCTCAATCCCCCAGATTTCAATCCCATATTCTTTCATGGCGGCTTGTAAAGCTTCATCATCGCGTAGGTCGCCATCGCTACTCACAATGACATCCGCCCCACCATCAATTGCCGTTGCTAAAACGATATTGTCTTTAGGGTCTCGACAATAAGGCGGCGTGGTGTGCAATTCGGTCATAATTGCACAATTGCGTATTGACTCAGTCAATTCGCGAGCCTCTATTTCATTAATACGCACACGAAGTTTAGGGCGTTGTCTTACCTCATCAAGTTCTGCCAAAAGTGCTTCGCTTGATACGATCTCAAGCTGTCTTTTTGCTCTTGCCGAGGCGATAAAATTAACTGTCGCCCCGCCCATTAATATTCGCAGCCAAAGATTTGTATCTAAAACGACTTTAAGCATGAGTTTGTAAGCCGCTTCTAGCACGCACTATTTTTACTTCTGCATTTATTTCATCGTCGCTTAAGTCATCCGAAGGATCATGTGATGCAAGTTGCTGCAAAATCAAGCTTAGCTTGTCATCATTGCGGCGATCAAGAATGACTCGCACCACTTTACTAAGCGATTGATCATCTAAAAGACGAATCGTGCTGATAAGCTGATCCAAGGTTAACATAACCTCTGGAACACGAATCATGGGTTGAAGCGGTTGCATGTCAATAAATATGATTATAAACTTGCTCTATTACCCATCCCAAATCTCGCTGATCACATCAACTCAATCATTGAGATAAATCTACCAAATGTAATGTCGAAATCACGATATGCCTTTGTGAGCAGGGGCAAAGCTCCTGCTCACAAAAGCATATCGTGATTTCAACAAAAACTTGTTTTATTAAAGATACCTGTTTACTTCCAGCCAGCAATCAACTTGTCCAGCGATGCCTTGCTGGGGCGCAATTGCTCATTGGGAATATGGGCGAGTGGCACATCATTGTTGACTTCTTCAAGCTCGGCCAAGCTGGGCGAGTTTGGGTTGACATAAATCAAGCCAGTGATGAAGCGCTTTTGCTCGCGGGCATCCATGCACAAACGAATGGCGGCATTGACATCTGTAGGATCGTGACCAGCGCTGACTTTGTTGAGCACAATCTTCGAACCATCATGCATGGTAACAATCTTATCTTCATTTTCTTGGAAGTCGTCGATGGTGATTTCTTCAAAATTTGGCACAAAGCCAAAGTCGTTGATACGCTCGTCGTGGGTGCGGCCCCAGTCATAGCTCTTGGTGCTGTCTTCTTTGTTGTTAAAGGTCACACATGGGCTGATGATGTCGAGCACGGCGGTGCCGCGATGGGCATAGGCCATCTTGAGCAACGACACCACTTGTTTGGCGTTGCCAGAGAACGAGCGTGCCACGAAACCACAACCTGAGATGATGGCCTCTAAGCACATATCGATGGGCATATAGTCATTGCGGCCAGCATGGCGCAAAACAGCCCCTTGGTCGCTGGTGGCGCTAAATTGACCCTTGGTCAGCCCATACACACCGTTATTTTCGATAATGTAGATCATGCGCAAGTTGCGGCGCAAGAGGTGCTTATATTGACCAAAACCAATTGAGCCGGTGTCACCGTCGCCGCTCACGCCAATACCTTGCAAGGTGTGGTTGGTGATGAGTGCGCCGGTGGCAATGGATGGCATACGCCCGTGCAGGGTGTTGATGCCAAACGAGCGATTCATGAAGTAAGCGGGCGACTTCGATGAACAACCAATGCCGCTCAACTTGATCATGGTGTTGGGGTTTACACCCAATTCATACATGGCGCTGATGATTTGGGCGCTGATCGAGTCGTGTCCACAACCATTGCACAAGGTTGATTCGTTGCCGTTGTAATCGGGCTTGGCCAAACCAATGCGATTGACCGCAGGCGCGGCTGGCTTAACGGGCAAGGGGCGGTTGATATTTGGGATATTCGCCTTGGCCGTTGGAACCGAGGCGGTAGGTGTTTCTGTTGTCATGGTTTAAAAAGAAGTAAAAAGTGCAAAGTGCAAAGTAAAAAGTGTAAAGTCATTAAGCTTTTTACTTTCTACTTTTCACTTTTCACTTTCTACTTTGAAAGAATGGCTTGGCTGACCCATTTTGCCGTTAACGGCAACCCATCACACAAATTGCAAGCGTGCAGCTTGGTTGCCATATCGGGCATATGCAAGCGCAGCAATTGCAGCATTTGTGCGTCGTGGTTCATTTCAATCACATGCACATGCTTGTGCTTGGCGACGAAATCTTTGATCTCGTTTGCCAATGGCAAGGCCTTAATGCGCAAGTAGCTAATCTTATAGCCTTCTTTGGTGAGACGGCTGCGGGCTTCGGCAATGGCCGGGTCGGTTGAACCGAAGCTGATAATGGCAATCTCGGCCCCTTCGACCTCATCCACCACCGGCGCACAGATTTCTGCCAAATGCGTGCGGGCGCTCTCGAACTTGCGGCTAAGGCGGTTCATGTTGGCGACCCACTCTGGACTCTTTTCGGTCAGGCTAGCGGTTTCGTTGTGACCCGAACCACGTGTAAAGTAAGCGCTAAATGGATGCTTGTTGCCGGGCAAGGTGCGATAGCCAATACCATCGCCGTCCACATCACGATAACGCGCAAAGCCTTTGAGGCGCTCCAAATCAGCCTCGGTCAGCACCTTGCCGCGCTCAAGCGGGGTTTCTGGGTAATCAAATGGCTTGCTCATCCAGTTGTTCATGCCAATGTCGAGGTCGCTTAGCACAAACACCGGGGTTTGGAATTTCTCGGCCACATCTTGCGCCTTCCAACCCATTTCAAAGCATTCGTAGACCGAGCTGGGCAACAAACAAATATTCTTGGTGTCGCCATGACCAAGGTAATAGGCCTTCAATACATCGCCTTGCGACACGCGAGTGGGCAAGCCGGTGCTTGGCCCCATGCGGGTCACATCCCAAATGACACAGGGAATTTCGGCAAAATAGGCATAGCCGGTAAACTCGCTCATCAGCGAAATGCCGGGGCCGCTGGTGCTGGTCATCGAACGCGCCCCTGCCCAACCTGCGCCAATAATCATACCGGCGGCAGCCAATTCATCTTCAGACTGAATAACGCTATAGGTTGGCTTGCCATCTGGCGACTTGCGCAAGATGGGCAAATAGTCGCCCAAGGCATCGGCCAAACTGGTGGCTGGGGTGATGGGATACCACGCCACAAAGTTAACACCACCATAAATTGCACCCAACGCGCCCGCCGTGTTGCCATCCAACACAATTAAGCCTTCGGTGGCGTTCATCTTTTCGACCTGGAAGGGGTCGGTTTTGGTCCAGTTTTGCGATACCCAGTTATAAGCGGCATTCACAATGGCCATGTTGCTTTGCACAGGCTTATCTTTGCCCTTAAAGTGGTAGCGCAACGCCGCCTCAATCACCGCTCGATCAATCCCGATCAACCATGACAATGCGCCAACATAAGCCATATTGCGGCCATAGGTGCGTAATTTGGCATCTTTTTCGAGTGGGTCGGCAATCTTCTTGACCGGCAACGGATAGTGAGACAAATCCTTGCGGTGCATATCAACCTTCACCGAATCGCGGTCGCCTGTTTCAGAGTAAATAAACACCCCACCCGGCGCGGTCTTGTTATAGTCATCTTGCGCCCCTTCTGGGTTCATCGAAATGGTGATTTCGGCGGCATCGGTGCGGGCCACATAACCATCTTTGCTTGCGCGGATGGTATACCAAGTCGGTCGGCCTTGAATGTTCGATGGGAACAAGTTCTTGCCGACGACAGGAATGCCCATTTTGAAAAATGAGCGTAAAATGGTCAGGTTGGCTGTTTGCGAGCCAGACCCGTTTTTGGTGCACGCGACAATCGAGAAATCGTTGATAATCGCGGCACGGCCAGCCTCTGTGCCGCTTGTTTCGGCTTGTGCTGGCGGTGTTACTTCGGTGACTGTTGACATCTTTCTCCCTTAATATGAATTACGAATGACGAATTACAAATTACGAATTAAGTTGCAAGGGTCAAAATGATAGCGAATTCGCAAATCTCCCCCCTCCCAGCCTCCCCCGCAAGCGGGGAAGGGATAACTCCCCCTCCCGAATACGGGAGGGGGAGGGAGAGGGGCGATTGAGTGGCTCTACAATCATCTTGTCACTTACAAATTACCAATTAAGTTGTAATTGTTTATCCTCTTTGCTGCAATAATTTTGTGTGTTGCACCAACATGCGATAAGCCTCGTCGCGGTCATTGGCAAGCAACGCCTCGACAATGCGCTCATGGTAGCGCCATACATCGGTTAAATATGAAATGTCGGCATAAACGTTCAAACCAACGGCATCATACGCATCCCAATACGATTCGAGCAGGCCAATCACAAATGGGTTGTCTAATCGTTTAAACAACATCAGGTGTAATTCGCGGTGTTCTATATCGGGGATGAGGATGAGTTTGCCTTGCAGTTTGGCTTTTGCCGAATCGACAATGTTTTTTAAATTAATCAGGTCTTCTTGGGTTAATTTGGCAGTGGCTTCGTAAAAATAATTAAACTCGATATGATTGCGCAAATCGCTAAATTTTTCGAATTGCTGTGGATTACAAGCGAGCGCAAATAACAAACTGGCACGCACGGCGGGGGTAAAGCTATATGCTTCGAGCTTGATGCCTGTGCGGGGGCGTACTTCTACCAGACCCAGTATCCGTGCGCCTTCGAGCTGTTCGCGCAGCTTGCCCACGCTAATGCCCAATTGACTGCTTAGGTCGTCTAAAGCCGGTAGCCGGTCACCCGGTTGATGCCCGTTAGACGAGATATACCGAAGCAGGTCGGAATCTAATTTATCAAGCTTCATGGCCCGATCTCAGCCCAAAGGCTGAGCATTTCTAATATGCTTCGATTCATCCAATGAATCGTATGATTAACAGAATCATAGCATGACTTGCGGTTGTAAAAATGAAAGTTAGCTTAAATTTTTTACCATGGCACCAATTTCTATGAAGATGAAGTGAAATCGGCAAAACCGCCCTTGTGCAACATTCCACCCGCCGCCCGACCATATAATCAGCATGATGAGTTACTGGGAAAATAAAACCGTGATCGTAACCGGCGGAGCCGGATTTTTGGGCAGCAATGTGGTCAATACTTTACGCGCCAGAGGATGCAACGACATCATCATTCCGCGTAGCCGTGAATATGACTTGACCCAAATGGATGCCGTAAAACGACTGTATAACGCTGCTGGTCGCCCCACTATGAAACACCCGATTGTTGTCATTCATTTGGCGGCAGTGGTGGGGGGCATTGGGGCCAATCGTGACAACCCCGGCAAGTTTTTTTACGATAACTTGATGATGGGAACCCAAATGATTGAAGTGGGGCGACAAGTCGGGATCGAGAAATTTGTATGTGTCGGCACGGTATGTGCCTATCCCAAATTTACGCCGGTTCCGTTCCACGAAGATGAGCTATGGAATGGCTACCCCGAAGAGACCAATGCCCCATACGGCATCGCTAAAAAAGCCTTGTTGGTGCAATTACAATCGTATCAACAACAATATAACTTTAAGGGTGCTTATTTATTGCCGGTCAATTTGTATGGGCCGGGTGATAATTTCGACCCAGCCTCCTCTCACGTCATCCCGGCCTTGATCAAAAAATGTGTGGATGCCGTTGAAGAAAAAGCCACCCATATCGATGTGTGGGGCACAGGCGCCGCCTCGCGTGAGTTTATTTATGTGGCCGATGCCGCCCAGGGCATTGTTACGGCTGGCGAGAAACTTGGCAACAACGGGCATGAACCTATTGTCCCCATCAATATCGGCGCTCAACGTGAAATTACCATCCGTGAATTGATTCCGCTCATCGCCGAACTCACCGGCTTCAAAGGCGAAATTCGTTGGGACAGCAGCAAACCCGATGGGCAACCCCGCCGCTGTCTAGACACCAGCCGCGCCCGTGAATTATTTGGGTTCACGTCCACCACCGATTTCCGCGAAGGGCTACAAGCCACGATTGATTGGTATGTCAAGCATCGCCGCTAATTGACCCAAGGATGTCATATCGTGATCACGATATGACCTTTAGCAGATTCAGATTCGATGCAATGTTTTGCCGATTTCACTATCTATGTCCCAAAGCGTAGCTTTGGGACATAGATAGTGAAATCGGCCTTTCATCATTTAGGAATTTGCACTAAAGACCATATCGTGATTTCAACGAAATTTGTTCGTCGGTTTTAATAACTGCGGCACTAAGCATGATATAAACTGCGTGATTGCTGCGCATGAAAAAAATCACCAGTTACCGCATCATTTCACTGATCGCCCTCATCGGCATGGGGTTTTGGCTATCATCGCTTTACGCCATCGATAGCGCCAAACAAACCCAACAACGCGGCACCAGCGCCGCCGAAGGCAACACATTTCCACCGCCGATTAAAAACGCAGAGATGTTACGGTTGGGGGTCAATGTTGCACTTGAGCAATATAACGACACCGATCTCGATCTACGTTTGGCCGACTTGGCAAAACAAGGCGTGAAATATGTGCGGCAAGAATTTCGTTGGGCCGACCTCGAACCCAATAAAGGGCAATACACTTGGGCCAGCAGTGACCGCATTTTTAAAGCGCTGCAAAAGCATCAATTGCAAGTGCTGCCGGTCATTTTAAGCACGCCAGTGTGGGCGCGCCGCCCCACCGGCAACCCCGCCAGCCAACCCATCGACACCATGCCGCCCATCGAAGCGGTCGATTATGGCTTTTTTGTCGGCGAATTTGCCAAACGCTATGACGCCACTGGCCTGATTTTGGGCTACCAAATTTGGGATGAACCCAATTTATCGGCAGCATGGGGCAATGGCTTGGTCAACCCGTGGGATTATCATCATATGTTACGGGCCGCCGCTGGACAAATTCGCTATCTCAACCCCAGTGCGCGTGTAGTGTTAGCGGCACTGGCCCCCACTGTCGAACACAGCAGTGTTAACCTTGCGCCACAGGCTTATCTTGGGGTGCTCTATGATCTTGGCTCGCGTGACGATTTTGACGTGGTTGCCGCCAAACCCTACGGCTTTTCAGCGCCGCCCGAAGACCGTCAAGTCAGCCCGGCTGTGCTAAATTTTTCACATGTGATCCTGATGCGCGAAACCATGTTTTTGCGCAATGATGCCGACAAGGCCATTTGGATTACGCAATTTGGTTGGAACGCTTTGCCTGCCAATTGGCAAGGTGAACCATCGGTATGGGGCAGCGTAAGTGAACAACAACAAGCCGATTTCACGCTGCGTGCCATTCAACGCGCCGCCCAAGAATGGCATTGGCTGGGCGCGATGTTTGTCGAAAATTTGCAGCCCAACCAAGCCCCCGATCAACCGCGCTGGGGCTTTGCCTTGCTCGACCAACTGGGCCGCCCGCGCCCCATTTACAACGCCTTGCCCGAGGCCATTTATCAGGCCGATTTTGCCGCCCGTAGCCAAAGTTTTGCCATATGCAATCAATATGCGACCAAAGGGCATTTTCCTCCCCCCACCTGTTATCAGCCCAACCCTTTGGGGCTATTTTCAGAGGGCTGGCGTTTTAGCAATTTGGGTGCCGACACCCCGCAGCGCGAAGATGCCAAAGTGACCCTGCGTTTTAAAGGCGATTCGCTGGCCTTGATCGTGCGGCGTGACAATTATCGCGCTTACACTTACATCAGCATCGATGGCAAACCCGCCAATTTATTGCCGCAAGATGAGCGCGGGTCCTACCTCATCATGACCTCATCCAACCTAAAACCCCAAATCGAAACGATTGAGGTGGCAAATAGGCTGGGGCCGGGCGAACACGCTGCCGTCATTCAAATTGATCGCGGTTGGAACCAATGGTCATTGGTCGGCTGGAGCAGCCGCAGTGCAGATGTGAACGCCATTTATGACCCGACCCGCCAATTTTTGCAATGGTTTATTGCCTTGGCTGGGCTGGCCTTGCTTGGCTCGTTATGGGGTGCCCGTTGGCGAGATGTCATTCGCCCGCTCTGGCAACGCGCCCGTCCGCACATCCGCTCAGCGCGTGGGCTACTCACCGGCATCGCCAGCGCCCTCATCGTGTGGGGCGCGGCGGCAGTAACATGGGCGCAAGATGTGGCTTTGGCCTATCGCAACCTGCCCATCCCTGCCCATTTTGCACTTTCGGCCTTTACCTCTGGCTTATTTATTTGGTCGCCAATGTTTGTGTTGGGATTGGTGGCTTTGGGGGTGCTGTTTGTGGTGGTGCTAATGCGGCTCGATGTTGGCCTCGCCCTGTTGGCCTTTTTCATCCCCTTCTTCATCGTGCCGCAACGTTTATTTGCCTCGGCCTTTTCAATGGTCGAACTGCTGACATTAATGTGCTTGGTGAGCTGGATGCTAAGAAAATGCAAGGATTATGGATTAAGGATTAAGGATTGGCGGCATCTTCCAAAACCGAATCCGCAATCTAAAATCATAAACCTACTCGACCTATCGATCTTAGCGTTTGTGTTGGTGGCGTTGGCTTCATCGTGGATGGCAAGCTATAAAGTTGAGGCTTTTCGTGAATTGCGCACCGCCATTGCCGAGCCAGCCGCGCTTTATCTGATGTTACGCAGCACCCGCCTCAGCCAAGTGCAGATCAAACGCATTGTGGGCGCATGGCTGTTGGGGGCCTTGGCAATCGCTGGCATCGGCCTATTTAATTATGGGCGTGGCGACCGTTTTGCCGCCGAATTTGGCCTGCCGCGCATCAAGAGCATTTTTGGCTCACCCAATAACGATGCGCTTTATTTGGGCCGCGCCTTCCCCATGCTTTTGGTGATGGGGCTAATGGCGCTGCAAAAAATAATCCCCAACCTGCGTTCAGCCAGCCGGTTTTCATTCTCAACCTTACGTCAAGCATGGCCTTTATTGGCCTTGGGCATGGTTATATTGGCCTTGGTGTTGTCACAATCACGCGGGGCCTTGTTATTTGGTGTGCCCGCCGCCACCATTGCCGTGTGCGTGGCGCTGGGCGGCACTTGGCGCAAAATTGGGGTGGGGGTGTTGATCGTCGGGGCGCTGGGCCTCTTGCTGCTGGTCAGCGGCGTGGCCCAGCCCTTGCTCGGCAACAGCCGCCTCGCCCGCGCCTTCGATCTGGTGAATGGCACCGGCTTTTTTCGCATCTACCTGTGGCAAAGTGCCCTCATGATGTGGCGCGATTACCCTCTTTTGGGTGTGGGGCCAGATAACTTTTTGTATGCCTATCGTGGCTTTTACATTTTGCCTGCCGCCTGGCAAGAGCCAAATTTGTCACATCCGCACAATTGGTTTTTTGACTTTGTTTCGCGGCTTGGCACACTGGGGTTGCTGGCGGGGGTGGGCATGGCGCTTGGTGTGTGGCAACGCTTTCGCCACACACGCTTTGCGCCCCAGAGCACGTGGCACACCCTGCGAATTGGGCTAATGGGCATGTTTGTCTACATGCTTGCGCACGGCATGGTCGATCATTCGCTCTTTTTGGTTGATCTTGGCTTTGTGTTTATGTTGGGCTGTGGGTTGCTGTGGCAAATTCAACAGCAACAAGATGAATAGATGGCCGATTTCACGCTCTCCCCCCAAGCTGCGCTTTTGGGGGAGAGCGTGAAATCGGCGAAACCCGTCCCACCATTAACGAATGCCATCACAAAACGGGTCACGCGGGTCGAGAATGAGATCAGCCTCGGCGCATACGTAAGCCTCGCCGCTGATGCTGGGGATGAGTTGACCGTCAACCAACGCCACGCTACCCTCAAACACGCTGCCCACCACGCTCTCTTGCCGCCAAATTTGGCCTTCGCCCAGTTTGCCATCGGCATATAAACACGCCAATTTAGCGCTGGTGCCAGTGCCACATGGCGAGCGATCATAGGCCTTGCCCGGGCACAACACAAAATTTTTGCTATGAGCGCCGCTAGCGCTGGGTGCGCCATACAGCTCAATATGATCGACCTCGGCCCCATTGGCCCCCGTAATACCTGCCTCGCCCAAGGCCTTGCGAATGCGCCATGCCAAGTCGGTCAGCCCGTCTAAATTGTTGAGCGCCAACCGTTGCCCCAACTGTTCGGGCGTTTCTTTGACACAAAAAAACCAATTGCCGCCCCAAGCCACATCGCCCGTCACCGCCCCGATGCCGGGCACGGTGATGCTAACGCCTTTGAGATGGCGATAGGCCGGCACATTGCGAATGGTCACTTTGCCATCGGGCGCAAGGTGCGCCTCGACTGTGCCGGGTGGGGTTTCGATGCGATGGGTGCCGGGGCCGAGTTGGCCGAGGTAAGCCAGCGAAGCCACCAAGCCGATGGTGCCATGCCCGCACATGCCGAGATAACCGACATTATTAAAAAAGATCACGCCAGCGGCACAAGTTGGGTCAAGCGGTTGGCACAATAATGCGCCGACGATGGCATCATTGCCGCGCGGCTCATTGACCACTGCCGAGCGAAAAGTGTCGTATTGGGTTCTAAAAATCGCCAGCCGCTCGGCCATGCTGCCGTTGCCGAGGTCGGGGCCGCCGCTCATCACCAAGCGCGTTGGCTCACCGCCGGTGTGGGAATCGATTACATGGATTTTTTTCATCATTTACAAACCAAATGCAAGTTTAAGTCTTTGATCAATTGCAGTCATGTCGCTAACGCCAATATTGCCAACGCGATGCAAAACACGTTTAGGGTGCAGTGTAAATACAGCGGGTTTAAATGCCGAAGGAAACTTTAAACCCGCACCTTGCCAATCAATAAGAATATAGTCGCACGGACCCGTCGCCCCCGCCAGATTCGAGGTAATACCTGCCAATAATAAATCTGGCTCGTGCTGATGATACGACTCGCTGCTAATAATGACGGCAGGGCGCACCTTACTTGTGCTGAGATCACTAAATGGAAAGGGCACGAGCACAACTTCAGCGCGGCGATACATCATATAACACCTGCCAATCATCATACGCTGCATCGGCTGGGTTGTCCCAAATGCTTTTCAGCGATTCTTCAGACGCACTTGCCCAATATTCGCGCTCAGTCGTATCAAGCACTTCAAGCCGCTCACATTGAGCAATCATTTCGTTATATAGCTGATAATCAAGCATGACCGCGCTGGCTCGCCCATTTTGGGTGATGACAATTGGCTGTTGCTTTGCTTGTGCTAAGATATTTTTGGCTTTGCGCAAATCGGCAATAGGTAAGATCGGAAGCACTTTTTGCATATTTTTTAGCACCTCATTTCGTATTATAGCGATCCCAAAAAGTCTTTTCTAGAGGTTTTCGCTAATCTCACGATATAGATCAAATTCCTAAAAGATGAAGGGCTGATTTTACTATCTATCCCCAAAAACTACGCTTTTGGGGATAGATAGTGAAATCAGCAAACCCTTTCATCAACTCGGAATTTGCTTTATATTATGTCTCATCACCCACCCAATCGCCGGAGACGATCGGCAATCAGCACCCCGGTTACAGTCATGACGTCGCGGATTTCGCTGCTCAGCACCATTTGCACCACCTCATCAAAGGGCAAAATGCCAATTTCGAGAAACTCGGTGTCATCGGGCGGCAACTGGGCGGGGGTCAGGCCGCGGGCGATGTAAAGATGACAAACCTCGTCAGTGGCTGATTTTGACGAATAAAACGAATTGATCCACGTCAGCGAATCGGCGCGGTAATGGATTTCTTCCATCAATTCACGCTGGGCCGCCGCCAACGGGTCTTCGCCGTGTTCAATACCGCCGGTCGGCATCTCCCAGCGCCCATTTTCGCCAAACACATAGCGGTATTGGCGCACCATCACCACGTGATTGTCGTCGATGAAGGGCAACATGCCGACGCAATGCCCAAGCTCGATCACGCCATAGAGGGTTTGTTTGCCGTTTGGCATTTCGGCAATGTCTTCGCGCAGACGCAACCAAGGGTTTTTATAGGCCTCGCGGCTGCTCAGGGTTTTCCAAGGGGCAAGTGACATGGGGCGATTGTCTCATTATCAAGTTAAATTTTATAAATTGTCAAAAAAAACCTACTGATTTGACAATAAACAACGCTAGAATGGGTTAACTCGTTTTGTAAATCATATGGCACGTCTCGAAGATATTTCCATTGGTAGTACTATTTTAGGTATTGTTCACAATCAGCGCGTTGAAATCGTGCAAACAAAATGGTTTGGGGATAGCGCCCTAGAAATTTATTATAAAGACCAACAAGGACGAACCGGAAATACAATTCTCTTTCGTGATGTTGAATCGACTTTAGAACTCGCCAGTACTGCCCTGCCTTGGGGGTTTGATGGAGATGCAGATCTGTTCCGGTTAACGACCGAAGCCCGAC
>CAMDWA010000065.1 GCA_945877855.1 Thermoflexus hugenholtzii JAD2
CCCCCCCCCCCCCCCCCCCAGCGCGATGTTATTTTGCGCCAAGTGGCGGCTTCGGTCGGGCAGGGTTGGGCGGCGCGGCGCGTTATTTTAGAATTGGCCTTAGATGATGCCAATGCGGCGCGAGAATTGGCTGGCTTGGCCGCCAGCGCCAACGCTTTTGGTGATTTGATCGCCACTGCCCAAGCCAGCCGCCTGTTTGGCAAACAAACTGAGGTCTTGGCGTTGCTCGAAGATTTTGCGCGGGTGGCGGCCACGCTCAGCCAAGCCCCCAATGCCCATAACGCCAACACCGCCCGTGAGGTGCTGCGCCGTAGCGCCAACGACCTCGACCGCCTTGCCAAGCAAGCGGTGTTGCTCAAACAGCCGCGTTTCGAGCCGGTAGCAATGCACTGGCAGCGCCTCATCCGCACTTACGAGGCCGAGATACTGAGCGGCGAAGTGGCGCGTAGCCGCTTGCGCCCGTCCTATTATGCTGGCACGGCGTTGAACGAAAAAGCCGCCATCTTTCGCGGGCGTGGCGATGTGTTTGAATTGGTGCAAGAGGTATGCGCCAACCCCGAACGCGCCGAGACATTGCGCCTGGTTGGGCAGCCGCGCATGGGTAAGTCGTCGGTTTTGATGCAATTGTCGGCCCAGTTGACCGACATGCAGGTGTTTTATATCGACTGTCAACGCGCCTTCGTCACCCAATCCACCGCTGGCTATGTCAATGCCCTCACCTCGGCCTTGGTCGATTGGGATCGTCGACAGTTAGGTGGTTTGCGGCTGCAAGCCTTGCCGTTGGATGAATTGCAAACCGAGCCATTGCTCAAACTCAACCGTTGGCTGGATGAGGTATCGCGGCGGGCGCGTGGGCGGCGCGTGCTGTTGTGTTTTGACGAATTTGAGAAAATTTTGCAAAAGGTCGAAAGCGGGGTGATTTCGGCTGAGGCGCTCGATCAATTGCGCGGGTTATCCCAGGCCAAAGGTTGGCAGGTCTTGTTTAGCGGCATGTATACACTTGATGATCTGGCCTTGCGCTATGCCGAACATTTTAAAAATGCACGTCGCATCAAGGTCGGCTATCTCGACGAGACCGCCACCCGCGACCTGATCGAGCATCCCGAACCCGATTATCCCTTGGTCTACGACCGCGCCGCCGTTGATGAGATCGTGCGGCTCACCCATTGCCAACCCTTCTTGGTGCAGGCCCTGTGCGCCGAGTTGGTCATTCACCTGAATAAACACAACCGCAAACACGCCCACGCCGACGACATCCCGCATTTGCTTGGCCCGCTCTACGAGAGCTACCCCGATTACTTCGCCAGCCTCATGCAAGGGCTTAGCACGGCTGAAAATGAGGCATTACGCGCCATCGCACACGGTCAACCCACCACCGACAACGCTACCCTCAAACGCCTGCATCAGCGCGATTACATCACCCCCGCCCCAAACAACACTTGGCACTTCCAAGTCCCCCTCCTGAAACATTGGTGGCAGGCCAACACCTAAATGAGTGAATGGGGAATGAGCGAATGAGTGAATGTCTTGATACCCTGACACTTTAACACTCGCTCATTCATTCATTCACTCACTCACGCATTAGATTAGTTAAATGTCATATCAAACCCGTGAATGTCTGCACAATTTGGCGGCGTTATAATCGCACGTGGTGAAAAATAGTCTGTATTGGGATGACGCTTATCCGATTGCGCAACAGCTACAGCGGGCGCATTCGCAAGCCGATCCGATACAGGTTGATTTTGCTGTGTTACGCGAATGGGTGATTCAGTTGCCAGAGTTTGCTGATGCCCCAACCCTAGCACAACTTACCATGCTGGAAGATATACAGCGCGAATGGATAGATTTATTTAAGGAATAATAAAGAAAGTGCAAAGTGCAAAGTAGAAAGTAAAAAGATTTCATGACTTTTCACTTTCTACTTTGCACTTTGCACTGAAGAGAAGCGATGGCGACACAAACGACCAACATACCCGATGAATTGAAGAATGATCCGCGCGTGCCGGAAGATTTGAACAACAATATCTTCATTACCACGCTCGATAAGATTTACAACTGGGGCCGTAAACGTAGTATGTGGCCTCTGTTGTTCGGTTTAGCATGCTGTGCCATTGAAATGATTTGCACTGCCGCGAGCCGCCATGACCTCTCGCGTTTTGGTTGGGAATTGATGCGTGCTAGCCCGCGTCAGGCCGACTTGATGATTGTGTCGGGTACCGTCACCAAGAAAATGATCCCACAGATTGTACGTTTGTATAACCAAATGCCAGAGCCACGCTACGTGGTAGCAATGGGTTCATGCGCCACCAGCGGCGGGCCATTTAAGGAAGGCTATAACGTGGTATCGGGTATCGACAAGTTTATTCCGGTTGACGTTTATATTCCGGGTTGCCCACCACGCCCCGAAGCCTTGTTGCATAGCTTTGTCAAGCTGCAAGAGAAGATTGAAAAGCAATCGATCCGCACCGTGCGCTGGTATACCACCGGCAAGACCGATAACGGTATGTTGGTGCCTTATCTTGGCCCCGATTTGGTTGACTTGCGCCGCGCCGACGAGATTAAGCAAAAAACCGCTCTCTAGCTCAAATTTCTACGAAGGTTCGGATTTCACCATCTATCTCTCACAGCGTAGCTGTGAGAGATAGATGGTGAAATCGGCAAAACCTTTCGTCAACTTAGAATCTGCGCTAAGCATTTTAATTTTAGATTTTGGCTTTACCTCAAAATCTAAAATCCAAAATCTAAAGTCTAAAATTTAAAAATGTCTGAAGTAACTGCAACCCCAGCCAAGCCAGCCGCTAAGCCTGCTGCCCCCGCTGCTCATGGCGCTGCCAAGCCGGTGGCCGCCGCAAAAATGACGCCAGAGATGAGCGCTATTGCCGCCAAATTTGGCGGCGCGGTCGAAGCCGCTCAATATGAAGGCTTGCTGGTCACTGATCACAGCAAGTTTATTGAAATTGCGACCTATGTGCGCGATGTGTTGAAATATAATCAACTGACCAATAACACCGCGACCGATTACATTAAAGATGGCGTGATCGAAGTGGTGAACCAATTCACCCGCGTGCCACAAGGCGGTGCGCCATTAACCCTAAAATTGCGGGTGCCACGCCCCAGTGGCCATGACAAAACTCAACCCGTGCCATCGTTGTGCCCACTTTACCCGGGGGCCGAGTTTCAAGAGCGCGAAACCTATGATATGTATGGGGTGGTGTTTGAGGGCAACCCTGATTTGCGCCGTATTTTGATGTGGGAAGGCTTTAATGGTTGGCCGCTGCGCAAAGACTGGAAAGAGGCTTATTACGAGGGTGACACCAAGCCATTTGAATCACGCTGGCCGGGTGGCGACCACAAATTGGCCGAAGAGCGTGTGCCGTGGGAAGACAATGTCAATTACCCGCCCGGCTTCGACCCCTTTGCATTTAAGCCGCATCCCGATGGTGATATTTACGACTCGATGCTTGCGCCCTCAGATGGGACAGTGAGTATTGACAATGGGCATGGCGTTGCCCCTACCATTGTCGAAGGGTTGAATGCCTCGGAAATGGCCGAGTTGAAGACCGACGAGATTATTGTCAACATGGGGCCACAACATCCATCGACGCACGGTGTGTTGCGCATGGTGGTGAAGTTGGACGGTGAAAAGGTGACCGACCTCAAGTTGGCTTTGGGTTATCTGCATCGCAATCACGAGAAGATTGGCGAACGCAATACGTGGCTGCACAATATTCCCTACACCGACCGGCTCGATTACATTACCGGCATTTATAACGAATGGGGCTATGTGTTGGGCGTTGAGCGCATGATGGGTCTAAAGACGACTGATCGTGTTGAATATTTGCGTGTGATTACGGGCGAATTGACCCGTTTGGCCTCGCATTTTTGGGCCATTGGCTTCTTGCTCAACGACCTTGGGGCCTTCTTTACCCCAGCCTTGTATTTCATCACCGAGCGCGACTTGATTATCGACCTGCTTGAGGCCGTGACCGGCAGCCGCATGATGTGCAATTACATGCGCTTCGGGGGTGTCAGCCGCGACTTTACATCGGCCCAATGGGCGATGGCGCGTGAGTTGGCATTTGAGCGCTTGCCCCGCACTATCGATGAACTCGATCATTTCTTGACCGAGAATGAAATTTTGAAAGCCCGTAGCATCGGCACGGGTTATATGAGCGCTGATCGTTGTATTGCCCATAGCTTAACCGGCCCTTGTTTGCGGGCGGCGGGTATTGGCTATGATGTGCGCCGTGCCGACCCCTATGGTTATTATGATCGCTTCGATTTCGATATTCCGGTGTTGTATAACGGCGATGTGTATGACCGTTATTTGGTGCGGGTGCAAGAAATGCGCGAGTCGCTTAAGATTATTCAACAGGCGCTCAATCAAGCCGAAACCCAAAGCAAAGTAGGTGATATTCAAGGCGGCAAGAAGGCTTATAACCACCGTGTGCCTGCTGGGCAATGTTATGCCCGTGTCGAGACCCCGAAGGGTGAGCTTGGCTATTATTTGGTCAGCGATGGCAATCAAAACCCGTATAAGTATCACATTCGCTCGTGTTCTTACATCAACCTTAATTCGATGAAAGAAATGGCAGTTGGGCAAAAAGTGGCCGACTCGGTTGTGATTTTGGGTAGTTTGGATATTGTGTTGGGAGAAGTAGACCGCTAATTAATTACGAATTATGAATTATGAATTACGAATAAAACCGTAATTCATAATTCATAATTCGTAATTCGTAATTCATAAATATGGCTATTATTGGATCAGGTATTTTGACGGGTTTGGGTGTGACGTTGCGTCACTTTGTTGAAACCTATATCGAAGATTTTAAGTATATGGGCAAGAAGGCCGGTGTGCAACCGCGCATGATTCGCCGCCAAAGCCCCAAGGCCAAGGGTATTGTCACCATCGAGTATCCGATGGAGAAGATGCCAGTGCCGGAAAACTTTCGCTATATTCCTTTTTTGGTCAAAGATGACAAGACCAATGAAGACCGCTGCACCTCTTGCGGCATTTGCGCCAAGGTTTGCCCGCCCCAATGTATTTGGATTGCTCGAACCGAAGACCCTGTGACGAAGCGTCCAGTGCCTGCGCCCAAGGATTTCTTCATCGATTCGACGATTTGTATGAATTGTGGTTATTGCGCCGAATTTTGTCCATTTGATGCGATCAAGATGAATACCGATTACGAAATTGCATATTATCCCGAAACGGAAAATGACATGCGTTTGGTGTATGACAAGAATCGTTTGACGATGAATGAATCTTTTCATTGGAATATTCACCCCAGCGTCAAGGCCGCTGAGCTAGAGGCCAAGGCCGCTGATGAAGCCAAAGCCAAAGCTGCCGCCGAAGCTGCTGCTAAAAAAGCTGCTGCTGATGCGGCCAAGAAAGTTGCCCTAGCCGCGGCTCCTGTTGTGCCAGATGCCCCTGTGGCTAGTGTGGCCCCCACCCCTGCTGCCGGTGGGGCCGCAATGGCAGCTCGCGCAGCGGCGGCAGCCCGCGCCGCCGCTGCTGCTAAGAAGTAGCCTGTAACATAACAAATAAGAAAGCCACGCAATTGCGTGGCTTTTTTGTTATATACCTCGTTTACTTTGAAACCTATAGCTATATTCACCCACGAATGAACTCACAGTCTAAAAATTTCAAACGTGCTAAAGCGTGTTCGCCGCATTCTTAATGTGTTTTAACGCATTTGTTTGTTTCAGCCCATGAATTTATTCATGGGCAGGCAATCGCAAATTGGCGAAGATTGTTTATAAATTGTCATTGTTTATACAATTCTATGAATTTTTCATCTCCTACTGAATTGCACCACCAAATTAATGTATTAATTGAACGGGCAATTGAAGATTCGGTATTCCCAGCCGCCCAAATTGAAATTCGGGTGCGAGGCGAAATTGTATTGGCGCAATGCTTTGGCTACCTTGAGCCAGAAACCAACCAACACCCCACGAATACTGAGACGATGTTTGACTTGGCTTCGGTGAGCAAGCTATTTACCACCATTGTGATGATGCAGTTGGTTGAGTCGGGCGTGGTGAGATTGGATCAACCCGTGTGTGATGTATTGCCCGAATTTGTTGGGCAGCGGCCTATTTTGGCTTATCCGGCGCTGCGCAATTTGGGGCACACCGAGGCATTTAAGCCTGCGGCGGCTGATCTGCCGCAGGTTGATGCTGCCCAAGTGACCTTTCGGCATATGATGGCGCATCATGCTGGTTTGCCGCCGGGGTTGCCGCTGTATGCATGGGGGAGTGCGTGGCGTGAACGGTTGCTGGCGACACCCTTTGCTTACCCGATTGGGGCGCGGGTTTGGTATAGCGATGTTGGGTTTATTTTGTTGGGGGTTGCTATCGAGCGTTTGACGGGTTTGTCATTGCGAGAGGTTATTTTGCAGCGTGTGATTACGCCATTGGGGTTGCAGTGTGTTGGCTATGGCCCCATTCTGCATAACAATGTGGCCCCGACCGAGTTTTATGCGCATTGGGGTAAGCGGATGCGCGGTGAGGTGCACGATGAGAATACATTGGCGTTGGGTGGGGTGGCTGGGCACGCCGGTTTATTTGCCAATGCGCATGATTTGGCGACCTTTGGGCAAATTTTGCTGACAGGGGGCGAGCCATTGTTGCGACCAACGACTTTGGCCGAAATGTGCTGTAAGCAAGCTGAGAACACGTTGAGCGCAGCGGCGATATTGCAAGGGGGCAGCGCGATGGTGCGGGGGTTGGGCTTTCAATTGTGGTCGCCCGATCCATTGTCACCGACGCACCCGTTTTCGCTTACGGCGTTTGGGCATACGGGGTTTACGGGCACATCATTGTTTGTTGATCCAGCGCGGGCGTTGGTGGTGGCATTATTGACCAATCGCGTGTATGCAGGTCGGCATACATATGAGGCGGCGCGAGATGTGCGGAATGAAGTGCATCGGATGATTGCGCGGCATATTGCCCCAATGAGCGGGTGATTAGCGATAATAGGGTGATGAAATATGCTTCTCTCGATTTGATCACTGCGCAATATGAACGCTGTCAGTTGGCGTTTTTGCCGACGCCGCTTCAATTTGCACCGCGCCTGAGTGTGGCCTTGGGCGGCCCACGTATTTTTATTAAACGTGACGATATGACGGGGCTGGCCTTGGGCGGCAATAAAACCCGTAAGCTCGAATTTTTGTTGGCTGATGCGCAGGAACATGGGGCCGATGTTGTTATTACGGCTGGCGCGCCGCAATCAAATCATTGCCGCCAAACGGCGGCAGCGGCGCGGCAAATGGGGCTAGATTGTGTTTTGGTCTTTACGCCGGGTCAGCACGATGAAATGCAAGGCAATGTGTTGCTGGATAAACTTTTTAAGGCCAGCATCATTCGCACCGAAAATAGCGATTCGATGGCTGTCATGCAAGCCACCGCCGCTGAATTGCGGCAGGCTGGGCGTGTGCCTTATGTCATTCCGGTGGGTGGCTCGAATGCCGTGGGCACGCTGGGGTACGCTGTCGCCATGCATGAGCTAGGGCTGCAATTGGACGCGGTTAACGTTACAGCGCGCCATCTGTATTTTTCGTCGGGGTCGGGCGGCACGCATAGTGGTTTGTTGTTGGGGCAACGCTTATTTGGGCCAGCGGGTATGCGTTTGGTAGGGGTTAGCCCGGGCGGCAAGGCTGAAATGGTGCGCCCTAAGATTGTTCAAATCGCCAATCAAGCCATTCAACAGTTGGGGCTGAATGAGGGTTTTACGCTAGATGAGGTGCTGGTTTATGATCAATTTGTCGGGCGCAGTTATGGCATCTCGACCCCGCAAAGCCTTGAGGCGATTTCGTTATTTGCCGAGACCGAAGGGGTGTTGCTCGATCCAGTGTATACGGCGAAGGCTGCGGCTGGCTTGATTCATGATATTCGCACTGGGCAGATAACAGCCGATGACACGGTTGTATTCTTGCATACAGGCGGCAGCCCCGCTATATTTGCTTATCATGATGAATGGGCAAAATAAGAAATTTGATCTATATTCAATAGGTGCTTCATAATTACTTTATACTTAAGAATAGATGTAATTGAGTTATTGATGATTTTATGGTTTATTGCGCAATTTGGGTGTCGTCTCAAAATAAAATGGCAATTTAAAAAGACATAATGCCAAAATCACTATCTCCGTGTGCCCTATGGCACACAGAGATAGTGATTTCGGCGAAAACTTTTTATTCCTTAATATTGCGAAGATATTAACCTTGATTAAAGTCGCGCAACAAATTGTAAGATTGTCTAATCAATATTTTTTATGGCTGCTAAAACAACTAAATCCAGCGCCAAAGGCGCAAAATCCTCTGCTTCCTCAGCTCCTGCATCCGGTTTAACGTTAAAAGACCTCGCCAAATCATTGGCAATACGCAATGTTGGGCCGTCACGCGGTGGGCGTGTGATTGCGGTTGCGGGTGACCCAAATGACCAAGCTACCTTTTATTTTGGTGCAGTGTGTGGTGGTGTGTTTAAAACCAATGATGCTGGGCTGACCTGGATAAACATCACCGATGGTTTTCTTAAAACATCATCAGTGGGCAGCATTGTGGTTGCGCCCAGCGACCCCAATGTCATCTATATCGGCATGGGCGAAAGCACCATTCGCACCGACGTGAGTTATGGCGACGGCGTGTATAAATCGACCGACGGTGGTAAGACTTGGGCGCATTGTGGCCTCACCGATACGCGCCACATTGGCAAGATCGATGTTCATCCCAAGAACCCCGACATTGTGTATGTTGCCGCGTTGGGTCATGCCTTTGGCGACAACGAAGAACGCGGGTTTTACAAATCGACCGACGGCGGCAAAACATGGCGCAAGACTTTGTATAAGAGCACCAAGGCTGGCGCGGTTGATTTCACATTTGACCCACGTAACCCCGATATTATTTATACCAGTGTGTGGCAAGTGTATCGCAATGGCTACGAATTGGTGAGCGGTGGCCCCGATAGTGGGTTGTGGCGCAGCAATGACGGCGGCGAAACCTGGACTGAGATCACTAAAAATAAGGGCTTACCTAGCGCAAATAAAAGCGATAATTTGATCGGCAAGATCGGTTTGTCGGCCTCGCCAGTGCAGGCTGGGCGGGTGTATGCCATTGTTGAGTCGAAGGAAAAGCCGGGTTTATATCGCAGCGATGACTTTGGCAATTCATGGGCATTGGTAAGCGATAACCCCGATTTACGCCGTCGCCCATTCTATTACATGCATGTGCATTGTGACACCCAAGAACCAGACACGGTGTATATCAATAACATGAACTTCTCGAAATCGACCGACGCTGGTAAGACATTTACGGCTATTCCGACCCCGCACGGCGATAATCATGGTTTGTGGATTGACCCCAAGAATAACAAGCGCATGATTCAGAGCAACGACGGCGGCGCCAATGTGTCATTTAACGGCGGTTTTTCGTTTAGCTCAATTCATAACCAATTGACTGGGCAATATTATCAAATCGATGTTGATAATCAATTCCCCTATCGTTTATATGCCACCCAACAAGACAACAGCTCGATTAGTGTGCCAAATGACACCATTAGCGGGCCAGTGACATGGGGTGACTGTAACGCGGCTGGGACTGGTGAGAGCGGTTATATCGCTATTAAGCCCGATGACCCAAATATTGTGGTGGTGGGCGCGGTGGGCAGCTCGCCCGGCGGTATGGGGGCGTTGCAAAAATATGATCATCGCACGCGCCAAATTCAATTGATTAACGTGTGGCCTGCGCCTTATAGTGGTGACGATCCGTCTAACTTTAAGCATCGTGTGCCTTGGACATCACCCATTTTCTTCTCGCCTCACGACAGCGACACGCTTTATGTTTGTGCCGAAAGCGTATTCCGCAGCACCAATTTGGGCCAAAGCTGGGACCAGATTAGCCCAGACCTGACCACAAATGACCGCAGCAAGCAAAAAGCTTCGGGCGGGCCGATCACGCTTGATACCAGTGGCGCAGAATTTTATTGCACCATTTTCACTTTGCGCGAATCACCACACACCAAAGGGGTGTTGATGTCGGGTAGCGACGATGGGTTGATTTATATTACCCATGACGACGGCAAAAATTGGGTGAATGTGACTGAAGGTGCATGCGCTGCTGGTTTGCCTGAATGGGCGTGGATTCGCACTGTTGAGCCATCCCCTCACGCCGCAGGCACATGGTATATGGCTGCCACCAAATATAAATTGGATGACACCAAGCCCTATGTGTTTAAGAGCACCGATGATGGTAAGACGTGGAGCCAGATCACCAATGGGATTGCTGAGGGTGATTATGTTCGGGTGGTTCGTAGCGACCCCAATGTGGCTGGGGTGTTGTATTGTGGCACCGAGACCGGCTTGTATGTGTCGGTTGATGATGGGGACAATTGGACCCGCTGGGAGAGCTTGCCAGTGACCCCAGTGTTTGATCTCAAGGTCAAAGATCATGATTTGGTGATTGCGACTCACGGGCGTGGTTTCTGGATTGTGGACGATTTGACCCCAATTTATGATGCAGCGAAGGCGTTGCCAAGCAATGCGACCCTGTTTAACGTCGAAAAGATTTATCGCATCATCCCAGATCTTGTGGCGGCTTGGGCTGCGAGCGAGGGTAAGGGTTATAGCCTTGGCTTGGGTTCTTCGGCCACATTTATGGCTGGCAAAGATGAAACCGGGCAAGTGGTGCGCACCTTCCTTGATGCAGGTCAAGGCGCGCCGCGTGGTGTGGCGTTGATGTATTACATCCCCGAATCACAAGCCGCCAGCACAGCTTCGCTCAAGATTTATGACAGCGAGGGCAAATTGTTGCGCAGCTATGCGCCAAAGGCCGCCGATTATGATAAATGGGATGACAAGAAGAAATATATGGACAATGGCCCATGGATCACGGTAAAACCGGGCATGAACAAATTTGTGTGGAATTTGCGTCTTGCTGGGGCTGAGCGTGTGCCGGGTAACAAGACCGCGCTCGAAATGTGGGAAGGGCCATTGGTATTGCCGGGGCAATATAAGGCCGTGCTTGAGCTAGGCGAAACCAAGTGCGAGATTGGCTTTGAAGTGGTGAATGACCCACGTGTGAAGACCAGTATGACCTCGTTACGCCAACAATTGCGTTTGCTCACCCAAATCCGCGATTCGATCAGCGATTGTCATCGCACGGTGAATAAGTTGCGTGATGTGCGTGATCAAGTGAAGAGCTGGGAGAAGCATTTGACGGATGCCGATTTGGTGAAACAAGCCACCGATTTGGTCAAGAAGTTAGACGCTGTCGAAGACAAGTTGATTACGACCGATGCGGATGGGTTGATGAGCAAGGCGCGTTTGAATGCGGCTTTGGGGATGCAAGTGAGCGTGGTCAGCAGCGCCGATAGCGCCCCCACCAAACAAAGCATTGAGCTATATAAAGAAACGGCAGCCAAAGTGGATGCCGCGCTGGAAGATTTTGCTGCGATTGTGAAGACCGATATCAAGGCCTTTAACAGTGCGGTTCGTAATGCGCGTGTAAACGCGGTGGTGGTTTAAAGTAGTAACGCGAAATCATCATAGTGGCGTGTAAAGTGTGCCGTTATGATGATTTTGTATCTTCTCAATAATTGGAGGCATTTCCATAAAAATGTAATGCCGAAATCACTATCACTTCATATTTGGAGCGAGCTTTGCCCACTCCAAATATGAAGTGATAGTGATTTCGGCACATTTATTGAGAAGTCGTCATAATAGCGCAAACATCGGATGTCTTAGCGCAGCTTGATGTTGTAGCCGCGACTCGTGCTTAGACATCCGATATTTAAAAATGATCGAGGGTATTAATTATGTTAATAACAGTTCAATTACCCGATGCCATTGGGGCAAAGTTAAAAAACAAGGCTGCCGAATTAAATATTGCTGTTGCCGATTTATTATTGAATTGGGTATCGCAACGGCTGAATGAAGAGAATAGTGCCCCCACGCTTATGCAAGTTGTTGCTCAGATTAAGTCAACGCCGGTGAATGAAAACTTAGTAAAGCATCCCGATCAATCATTGGCCGATCTTTTAGCGTCGACGTATCCTGAAAATTTTAATAGCGATCAATGGGATCGGGATTGGGCTATGATTGAAGCAGATTTAAAGCAGCAATATCGCACCGATGAAAAAGCCGAAAATAAAAACTGATTGATGGCATGTTATTTGCTTGATACCAATCATCTTTCGCCTCTCGTTACTTCGGGGCATCGTTTAATTTCAAAGGTTAAGCACGAGGTCGAGATGGGAGCTGAGTTTGCGATTACGGTTCCGATTTTGGCCGAATTTTTATTTGGCATTGGGATGACCCCTCGATTTGACGAAAATTTTAAGCGTTGGCAAGCTATTCGTGGTGGATTCATCTTCTATGATATTGATGCCGAGATTGCTGAACATGCTGCATCCTTACAGATTGCTTTGCGAAAAAGAGGGTGGCAATTATTTATGCCAGATGCTTTAATCGCCGCTGTTGCATTGCGTTATGATTTAATTTTGCTAACAACTGATCAAGATTATCGGGCGCTGCCTGAATTAGTCACCGAAAATTGGTTGAGTTTGCCTTAACCTACAATCATTACATTGATATGAAAGCCGCCGTATTAACCCAATTTCGTCAGCCCCTTGAAATGCTTACCATGCCAGACCCGCAGCCCGGCCCCGAGGATGCCGTGCTTGAGGTGGCGTGTTGCGGTATTTGCCGCAGCGACTGGCACGCATGGCAAGAAGATTGGACCTGGTTTGGCATGAAGATTAAACCGCCGCATATTTTGGGGCATGAAATCAGCGGGCGGGTGATTGAAGTGGGCAAAAATGTGCGCAGCTACAAAGTGGGTGATCGGGCGACGGCGGCCTTCCATACCGCATGTGGGCATTGTTTTGCCTGTAGCACCGGTCATTCTAATCAATGCACAAGCGGTTCTGGCTCAATTGGCTTTAGTTTTCAAGGTGGCTTTGCCCAATATGTGTCTATTCCGCAGGCCGATATAAATTTGGTGCGCTTGCCCGATGCTGTCGATGACATGAGCGCTGCCGCGCTTGGCTGCCGATTCATGACGGCGTATCATGGGGTGATTGAGCGGGCAGCGGTGCAGGCAGGTGAATGGGTGGCGGTGTTTGGTTTGGGTGGCGTTGGGCTTTCGGTGTTGCAAATTGCGGTGGCTGCGGGTGCGCAGGTTATCGCTGTCGATATCAGCGACGATAAATTGCAAGCAGCACAGGCCGAGGGTGCCGCCGTTACCATTAATGGCAAAAGCGGCGCAGCCCACAAAGAGATTAAAGCTTTGACCAAAGGCGGGGTCAATGTATCTGTCGATGCGTTGGGCATTGCCGAAACCGCGTTGCCAGCCATTGGCTCATTGCGGCGGGGTGGGCGGCATTTGCAAATTGGCATGACCAGCCAAAAAGAACAGGGCAAAATTGCCTTGCCGGTCGATTCGATGGTGCAGCAAGAGCTAAGTTTTATTGGCACTTATGGCTGCCCGGTAACGAGCTACCCGCGTTTGTTGTCGTTGGTTGCCAGCGGCAAGCTTAACCCCAAACGTTTGGTGAAAGATACTGTTTCGCTCGATCAAACCAGCGATGTGTTGACTGCGATGACCAATTATTCGACCATGGGTTTGAGTGTGATTAATCGCTGGTAGTTTTATACTAAACTAAAGAAGGTATCTTCTCAATAAAATGGGGTGAATAAAACAAAATTTCGTCGAAATCACTATATGGCCTTTGGGAGCAGGGGCAAAGCCCCTGCTCCCAAAGGCCATATAGTGATTTCGACATTACATCTTTGGGGTTTACCCCGAATTAATGAGAAGATTCTAAAGAAGGGTAAAAATTGAGGAAATGCCGAAGTCACTGCCCATTTACAAGCATCGCTTGTAAATGGGCAGTGACTTCGGCGAAAATGTATATGCACACACGCACGTCATATCGATATGGGTTGATTGGTTTAATGACAATGCTGGCTTTGGTTATGCCTGTGTCATGGGCGCAGGCCGCATTGCCAACCCGACCACAGGCCTTGCCAGCCATCACGTTGACGGTCGATGCCGGTTATGGTGGCTATACCAAACAAGACACATGGACCCCATTACGGATTGGCGTAACCAGCACCGAAACGGTAGACGGCGAATTGGTGCTGGAAGACACCAATCAAGAAAACAGCGCCGATAAAATTTATGCGCCAGTGACCTTGGTAAAAAATGCGCGGCGGCAAGTGGTGTTATATGCGCCACCCGGTCGCACGGCGGTCAATATTAAGTTTTATACCAATGGTGTTGAATTAAGCAGCACCCCAGTCACGGTGCGCCAATTGGCAAATACAGATCGGTTGGTGGTGGTATCGGGTGAACCCTTAGACGGCTTTAACTTTTTAGGCGATTTGCGCACCCCGCTGGGGGGGCGCAGCTTTTTGGCGCAAATGCGGCTCGACCAAATGCCCGATCATGTGGCGGCTTGGAATGCCGTTGATGTGTTTATTGTGAATAATGTTGACAGCGCTTTGTTGACTGAGGCACAAAAAGGCACGGTGCGGGCGTGGGTGGTGAATGGCGGGCATTTGATTGTGGGTGGTGGGCCCGGGGCGCGTCTGACTGCGCCACCTTGGGGCGACATTCTGCCGGCCCGCACTGGGGCCGCCACCAATGGCGGGCAAGGGTCGTTAATGAATTTGAATGCCTTTGTGGCGGCCAATCGGATCGAACCCATTGCTGAAGTGCCGACACAGACCATCACGATTCCATTGGCCCCCATGCAAATTGTGGCCCCCGATGCCCAAATTTTGGTAAATGGGGCCAATGCGCCGCTGATCGTGCGGCGCAATTTAGGGCGCGGTTTGGTCGATCAATTGGCTTTTGATGCCACCATTGCGCCATTGCGTGATTGGTCTGAGCGGGTGCAATTGTTTGCCACCTTGTTTGGTGGGCGGGTGGGGCAGCCGCAAGCGCTTGGCCCATTACGGGCTGAAGATGCCGCCAGTAAGGCGGCAAAAGCCATCCCAGCGGCAGGGCTGCCTTCATTTTTAATGATTTTGATATTTTTGACGCTTTATATTGGGGTGTTGGGGCCGTTAAACTTTACCATTTTGCGCAAATTTAACCGCTTAATGTGGGCTTGGGTCACGATTCCTTTCATTGTGCTTTTATTTAGCGCGGTTGGGTTTGTGGCTAGTGTGCGTATGCGCGGCAGCCAAGTGTTATCGAATCGCGTCAGTTTGGTTTATGGCGATGCTAGAGTGAATGAAGGCAATTTGATGGAGTTTGTTGGGGTGTTTGCGCCACGGCGGGTTGACCTTAATCTCAATACCCAACGTGGGTTTGGTATGCCGATCCGCGAATTTAGCACTGTTTCAAGTTCGGCCCGTCCATTAGCGCCTATTCCCGTCACCATGCGCCAAAGCGATGTGACCCGAGTCGAGAAGATTGGGGTGAGCAACACCGAAATGAAGTCATTTTTTGTGCGCGGTGAGGCCGTATTGCCCAAGATCAGCACCGAACTGCGTATGTCATCGGTGTTAAAACCCGATGATGCCCCGACCATTACCGGTGTGATCGTCAATCAGTCGAATGCGACACTTGAAGATTGTGTCTTGATGGCGAGCGACTGGCAAAAATTTAAGGGCGAATTTCCGCCGGGTGGCAAGCTCGATGTCAATTTGCAGTTGTTGCGGCATCGTATGCGACCGGTTATTCCCCCCGTCATTGAGCGTTTTAGCGCCAGCGGCTATAGCGGTTCTATTTCGTCGTTTTCATCGGGGCGCAACACCCGTTATTTATATTCAACCGGCGATAACCTTAATGCGCAACTGGTGGAATGGCGCGATTATGGCAGCGATAAAACCGATAAAGACAATGATGTTGGTTTACTTTCAGCCACTTTTGGTGATTTGCGCTCGCAGGCGGGTTTGGGCGCAACTTTGGCGTGTTGGGAAAAGACCAATCGTAGCAATGTGCAATTTGATGATGCGCAATATTCAGATCGTGGGCTTCGAATGTGGGATGTGCCGCTACAGACTTTAACGGTGCAACCCGATATGGCGATTCCGGCTGATTTATATACGTGGAATGTGGCTTCATCAACCTCGGCGGCGATTGTGAATGATGCGGGTTTGTCGCTTGAGGCAGGTAAGCATGTGTTTGCCTTTACGCCGTGGTTGCCAGTGCGCAGCACCTCAACGAATGCCAATTTGCGTATTTCACTTGAGTTTAGCAATAGCAGTTCACGCCAAGTCTTGCGTGAGTCGTCGATATGGATCTATGATTGGCAAACGCAAAAATATTTGCGGGTGCGTAGCAGTATTCAGGTTGCCAACTCTACTTTTACCGTGCCGGGCAATTATGTTTCACCCACTGGCGAGGTGCGTATGCTAATCGACATTGGCAGCGAAGTGTTGTCCCTCACCGATATGCGGATGGATGCGCAGTTGAAGTGAGTGGATAGTGGATAGTGAATAGTTGAGAAAAAACTATCCACTATCCACTATCCACTATCAACTTACATACTCAGGATACCCCGGCTCATACATCGCGGCTTTTACATCGGCCATGATATCGGCGGGGCGGGTTTTGTCGCTGAGGCCACGTGTATAGACGACTTCGCACACGGCGGCGGCAATGGCTGCCGAAATTTCACGGATGCGATTGAGGGCTGGGTAAATACGCCCAAGCGCAAGGTCTTGTTGGGTGACGATATTGGCAAGTGTGCGGGCCGCCACAAAAAACATTTCATCGGTCACGATTTTGGCTTGGCTGACGATAATGCCCAAACCGACCCCGGGGAATACATAGGCATTGTTGCCTTGGCCGGGCACAAAGGTTTGCTGGTTGTAATCGACTGGGTTAAATGGGCTACCACTGGCAAAGATGGCTTTGCCCTCTGACCATTCGTAGGCTTGCGCGGCGGTGCATTCCGATTTGCTGGTGGGGTTTGATAAGGCAAACACCATCGGGCGCTCGTTAAATTCGCACATGGCCTCGACCATCGGCTGGGTAAATTTGCCACTGCCCGACAAGCCAATAATGGCCGAAGGCCGCAGATCGAGCACCGACCCCATAAAATCTTTAATCGGTGTGTGTTCGTGGGCATACGGCAGTTTGTGCGCGGTCAGATCATTACGGCTGTTTACAACCAAACCCTTTGAGTCCACCATCCAACAGGTTTTGCGTGCCTCAGCTTCACTCATGCCTTCAGACATCAAGGCTGACACGATCAAATCAGCGCAGCCGATCCCGGCCTCACCTGCGCCCATAAACAAAAAGCGCTGCTCAGTTAGTTTTTTTCCGCTAATCCGCAATGCCGAGTAAACCCCAGCCAACACCACGCTGGCGGTTCCTTGAATATCGTCATTAAATGAGCAGATTTGTGGCTGATAGCGATGTAAAAAGCGAAAAGCGTTGCTATTGCCAAAATCTTCCCATTGTAATAAGGCTTTGGGCCAAACTTCTTTTACTGCTTGCACAAATTCATCAATCAGCGCATCGTAGACAGGCCGCTCGATGCGGCGAATGGCTTCGCCGATATAGAGCGGGTCTTCGAGCAGGGCCTCGTTATTGGTTCCGGCATCAATGGCAATGGGCAAACATTGCATGGGGTGAATGCCAGCGCAAGCCGTATAAAGCGCCAACTTGCCGACGGGGATCCCCATGCCATTTAAGCCCAAATCGCCCAGCCCCAAAATGCGCTCACCATCGGTGACGACAATACAGCGCACATCATCAATGGGCCAATTGCGCAGCACCTCTTTCACTTTGCCAGCATCGCGGTGCGAAATAAATAAACCTTGGGGGCGGCGAAACACCCGCCCAAATTCTTGGCAGCCACGCCCAACCGTAGGCGTGTAAACAATGGGCATCAATGCTTCGAGGTTATCGACCAAAACCCGAAAAAAGACGGTTTCGTTGCGCTCGCGCAAATTCATCAAGTAAATGTATTTGTCGAAATCGGTGGCGCATTTTTCAAGGCTTGCTAACACGCGTTCGGTTTGTTCATCCATATTAGCGAGTCGGGGCGATAACAACCCCCGCAATCCTAGTGCATCGCGTTCGGCTTCGGTAAACGCAGTGCCTTTATTCCAAAATGGGTCACGAACGAGGTCGATGCCTCGACGGGGGGGGGTGATGGGCGATGTGGGCGGCGTAAGGGAGGTGGGGGTTGACATCAAGGTCATGGTTAGGTTGTATTGTAGCAAGGTCGGTAAAACCTCAATATTTTGCAGCTTTTTCGTCTATCCTTCGCACGGGTAAAAATTGCGGAAGCCGAATTCACTATCCCTCCTTAAGCTATGCTTAAGGAGGGATAGTGAATTCGGCAAAACCTCAGTTTGAGACCGCGCTCAGTTGAGCCGAAAATCTTATACCCTAGGTGACTATTTGCAGTATAAAATATGAAGTAATTGGTTTACATCCTTCATTCTCTAATTGGCAGATACCTATGGATAACAACACATTTTATTTATTGATCGTGGTGGTTTTGGCGGCTTTAGCCGTTATTGCCATGCTGTTATTTCGCAAACGCAGCAAAATTGACATAAATACACCTGTCGGGGGGATTACGATTGATGGCGTAAACGGGCCGTCTGAAGCGCAAAAGCCTCCCGCGATTGATATTGAAGATACAAAAAGCACAGACGGTGGCATTACGGTGAGCGCGAACGGGCCGATTATAGGGCGGCGCACCGAAGCGAAAAAGGACATCGAATTTTCGCAAAGTGACCCAAAAGCCAACCCTCCAGCCTAGCGGAGGGGAATCGGCAGATAGAGTTAACGAACACCAAGGCTGGGCGTGATATTAAGGTGGTGCAAGGCGATTTGCATGAGCACTATGCCACCGAAGACCCCGCCGCCAAAATGGCCGAAGCACGACAGCGGTATTTGACGTGGCTGGCGGCAGAGGTAAACAATGTGCCCTTGCACGAGGTAGACGCGCAACACGCGAACCCCCAAGCCGATGCCCTTAAGCTGAATTTGTGCGATGTATATATTGGCTTAGATACCGAGACTATTATTCGGCAAGCTAAACAAGTTGCGTTGCGCGATGAAGACCAGCGCCGCCTTTTGGCGCTCGAAGCCGTGTTGCAAACCTTAAAAACGGTGTTGGTGGGTGAACCTGGCAGTGGCAAATCTACCTTTGTGCATCATCTCATCTATTCGCTGGCTACCTATCAGCTTGCGCCAGACACGCCGCAGCTACAAGCATTTTATAACATCTGGACTGACAAAGCCGAGTATGGGCGTTTGCCGGTGCGCGTGATTTTGCGTGATTTTGATGCATGGCTGCGTTTGCCATCCGCCAAAGCGGCGGCGGAAGCAGCGCAGGCCAAACATTTGTTTGACTTTGTGGCAAAAGGATTGCGTGATAACAAACACGAGGATGCGATTGCCGTGTTTGAACATGCCTTGAATCAGGGCACAGCTTTGGTGGTTTTAGATGGTTTGGACGAAGTGATTACCTTTGAGCAACGCAAATATGTGCGTGATGCGATTACGCGCTTTGCCAAGGCGTATCACAAAGACAATCGTTATGTGCTGACCTGCCGCACCCGTTCATATGAAGCGCCCGCAGCCGGGCAAGAGGATGTGCGGGTGGCGGCTTTTGCCCAGCATGAATTGGCAAAATTTGACGATGCGAAAATTGTGGCCTTTATCATGGCTTGGTATGAAGAATTGGTGAAAGTGGGGCGTTTGAACCCAGCGGCTGCTGCCAACAAGCGTGACAAGCTGATGCCACAATTGCAAAAAAACGAATTTCGGCGCATGGCGAGCAACCCTTTGCAACTGACCCTGATGGCGTGGGTACATACCGAAGACGAACTGCCCGAGCGCCGCGCCCAACTGTATGACAAGGCTATCGACTTGTTGTTATGGCATCGTGAGAGCAAAAAAGATGTGCAACGAACGTTAGAGGGCTTGCTAACAGGTATCGCCGACCCGCGCAAGCAGGTGCGGCGGGCTTTGGCTGAGGCTGCCTATAACGCCCACGCCCAAATTAGCGCCCGCGACCAAGCCGATGACCGCGATAAGCTGGCGGATGTGAGTGAGAGTGGTTTAGTCGCGTTATTGGCGGCGCTCAAACAAAATGCCTATGGTGGGTCAGACCGAGCATGGGCGCAGGCGGTGCTGGATGCGATTTGTGAGCGCTCAGGCCTGTTGGCGCGGCGGGTCGAAAATAGCCTGACTTTTCCGCATCGCACCTTTCAAGAATATTTGGCTGCTAGCCATTTGATTGCCCTGCGTATTGCCCAGCGCACATTTACAGATGAGGCTCTGACCTTGGCCAGCACAAATGATACCCGTGCGGTGTGGCGCGAGGTGATTTTGTTGGCTGTTGGCAAAGATTTGTATGTGGATAACCAAGACGGCCGCGAACGCCCCGAAAAACTGGCGCGTAGCTTGCAGCAAAAGGCCGATGTGTCGAATGATGTGGCGCTTGCTATGTTTGCCGCTGAGGTGTTGCTCGAGGTGGGTGTGCCTGAAGCACAGGCCGAAGCCCGTTTGGATGCTGAGCTATTGGTGAAAATGCGCAGCTATTTGCAACAGCAACTTGGCAATAACGCCATCCCAGCCAAACAACGCGCCGCCGTCGGCGATGCGCTGGCCCGCTTGGGCGACCCACGTTTTTATGGGCCAGATAAGCTGTGTTTACCCAAAGATGAGACATTGGGTTTTATCAAAGTGCCCGCCGCTGAATTTTATTTGGGCACGCGCCCAGCCGATGCCGAGCGCATGGTGCGGCAATTTAAGTGGGAGATGGATTACATTCAACCTGAAATGGGTGAACAGACCTTACACTTGAATGATTTTTATTTGGCGCGTTACCCAACTACGGTGGCCCAATTTCGCGTGTTTTGTAAGGCCGCCGACAATGATGGTTTTAGACCTGAGGATCCAGATTGTTTGCGTGATCCTGACAGCCGCCCAGTGCGTTATGTCACTTGGTTTGAGGCCATGCAATATGCTGCTTGGCTTAATCAGCGTTTGCAAAAAATGAAGGATCTACCCACTGGGTTGCAAGTAATCTTGCAACAAGGTAAGCCCGTTGTAAGACTGCCTAGCGATGTTGAGTGGGAAAAAGCCGCTAAGGGTGGCATAAACAGCGCGCGCCCACGCCAAATTTTTACGTGGGGTGACACACCCACCCCAAACTTTGCAAATTACCATGACACGGGGATTAACGATACCTCGGTTGTGGGGTGTTTTTCGGGGGGGCATGGTCCATATGGTCATGCTGATTTGTTGGGCAATGTGTGGGAATGGCAGCATAATGTTTATGCAGCCTATCCCTATAAAGTGAACACAGACGAAGATAATATAAAGAATATGAAAGATAGTCGCGCGCTGCGCGGCGGCTCGTGGGACTTCAATGATCAAATTGCTCGGTGCGCCCTGCGCTTCAGGTATCGTCCCGACTTCCACTACTTCGATATCGGTTTTCGGGTAGGTATTTTCTTGTTCCCTACTTAACCGCTCTGCACTCTGTTAACTCGGCGCTCTGAGTCTCTGGGCACTCAGGCTCTGACGGGGGGTCTGGGGGGACTCCCCCCAGCGCCGGGCGGTTTTGGTGTAATGGGTAGCGCCGAAACATAAATTTGCGCAGCCGCCATGTATCGCCAAAACTGGCATGGGCTACCCAACCTTGTACATGGCTGCTTAGGTCTGCAAAAGACAAGCTGCCATGCTGATATTGAAATACCAGCTTGCCAAACTTGCGTGAAAAATACAACATCTTGCGGCGTTTTAACAGGCGGTGGGTTGGGTAAGTCACAAAGCCTAGCCACGGAATGCCTTGCGCGACGGGCACAACTTGAGCTTCGCTTTCGTGAATGGTCAGCCGCAAGCGTCCTAATTCATGAATAATGGCTTGTTTCCATTCATATAGCGCGTGTTTGTCATTGCCAAACAGCACAAAATCATCTACATAACGCACATAAGCTGTGCAGCCCAGTTGGCGGGTTACAAAATAATCGAAACGATTCAGATAAACATTTGACCAAAATTGTGAAGTGAGGTTGCCAATCGGCAAACCGCGTGGGCGAGTTAATGCAGACAGGGTATCATGTTCAAATAACACTGGCGTATATTCTTGTTCTAATACCCCGCGCCCACTGTGCAAAATCACATCCACCAGCCATAACACGTCTGGGTCATCGACCACCCGTGCAATGGCACGCCGCAAAATGGCATGATCGAGAGAGGGAAAATGCTGCATAACATCGGCCCGTAAGGCAAAGCGATATTGCCGCGTATAGATTTGCAACTGCGCCAGCGCGGCATGGCTGCCTTTGCCGACTCGGTTTGCAAAACTATTGGCAATAAATTGTCGATCAAAAACTGGCTCGATTACATTACACAAGGCATGATGCACCACACGGTCACGAAATGGGGCGGCACTGATGCGCCGACGTTTGGGTTCATAAATCACAAAATGGCGATAGTTGCCGGGGCGATAAATCTTGGCCTGCAATTCAGCTTGCAGTTCAAGTACCCGGTCAAGCTGTTGATATTCAAATTCAGCCGCCGCACGTTTGCCGCGCTTGCCCAGCGCGGCGCGTTTTGCCGCAAACAACAAATTTTCAATGCTGATAATAGACTGCCACATGCAAAATCCTCGATCTTCAAGCCCAACGGTTAAGCCCAAAGCGCCAGCCGATGAAATGGTTATTTTCACCCGCACCTATGATTTGCTGACATGGCTTTTACCATGCAGCGAAAAATTCCCCAAAGCCCAGCGCTTTGTTGTGACTCAACGTCTGCAAAATGCTGTCCTTGATTTTAGCGAACATTTACACGAGGCTAATGCGCATAAAAGCGCGGCCCGTTTAAGCGAGTTACAGGCTGCCGATGCCTGTTTAAACAAGCTGCGTCAATACCTGCGCTTGGCACATCAATGGGCATGGCTTGATAGCGGACAATATGCGCATGTTGGACGCATGGTGTTAGAAATTGGAAAACTGTTGGGGGGATGGTTAAAACAGACGCGCGGGGTTTCTTAACGAGAAACATTTAGGCTGGGACGGGCGACGCGGGTGTGGCAATGCCATCCAAGCGTCACCCTTATTTTATTTTTGCCCGGCATCCGCCGTGTCCCAATTCGGCGCAACCCATACGCGGGCGGGGCGTGTCTGGCGCTACTCCTCTTCCTTCACCTCGGCCATTGATCACGCAATGTGCATTGCTGGAGCACAGTATTTTTGCAAACACTGCGCCGTATAAGCGTTTAGGCTTATACCAGAAGAAGGGGGGAGGACTATGGAACAAGAAAATACCTACCCGAAAACCGATATTGTTGTTGTGGTTGTCGGGTTGATTCCTGTTGCGCTGGGCGCACCGTGCATTTTGATCATTGTTGTTCCACGATCCGCCGCGCAGCGCGCCAACCAAACAGCCCTGCCATGATTGACATGCTGAAGTTTAACATAGGATGCGGCAAAAATCAGATTTTTGAGTAAAAATTGCGTCCCTTGATCTCAATTACTAGCAAATTCGGTCCATTTACGTTTATAGGGGGCCTGAAATGCCAAAACAATGTCGCTTTTGGGCACTCCCAGCGCCACCAATTCATTCGCCATGCCGATTTCAGTGCCATCATATTGAATCCAAATTTTGTCATTTTTAAGGTCGATCTGAATAACGGGACCAAATAAACGACGATTGTTATTTTCCCAACCGATATAAGCCAGTTGATAATGATCGCGTTGTGTGTCAAAAATATATTGTGTTGCAACCCGGTCATCAATTGAGTCATGAGCGTCAGCCGAGTTTGTGCCTAACTTGCCATAGTCTTGCAATACTTTTTGAATTAATTCTCGATAATGGGTTAGTTTTTCCATTGCTCAATCACCTCTGTATCTATGTTTATTACAACAGTAGTTTAGGCTAAAAAAAATTTAACAAAACGACCCCAGTAAGTGGCAAATAAAGCCCACTTCGAAGCCAAGGCAAGCAAAAGCGAGCGTGAAAGAAACCTCTCACCCTTAAATAAAACTATTTCGCCTCAAACCAACCCTAAA
>CAMDWA010000066.1 GCA_945877855.1 Thermoflexus hugenholtzii JAD2
GTGCCGCTTTTGCCGGTGATGGTTTGAATCAAGCGCCCGCCAGTGCCGCCATACCAACCGAGTCGGTAAATTTCGATGCTGTAATTTTGGGCCGGGTTGACGCTAACATGCAAATTGATGCTGCCGCCTTTGTTGACGCTGGTGGCCGACGCATAGCCCTTGATTTGTCCGTTCACATCGTCGGCGGGGTTCATGGTGTTTAAGTTCATCAACCAGCCGCTCGACCCCGCAAGGCAGTTTTCGGCCTCAATTGGGTTGGTGGGCGTGGCACAACTGGCCTGAATTGTGGCAGGGGTATAAAATGCCCCGGTCACCAGTGTGCAGAACAAACTAAAAGCAATAAAAAATCGCGTCTTTTGCATAATTACATCCATCTAACAGGATGACTATAAAGACACTTTTAATTATGATCTTGAGGCTAAAGTTGCACCCAAACAGGGTTCTAAGCAGAATACTGATAAGGTCTAAGCTGCTAACGGAACGCCGTTATCTTGACGGCGTTCCTTCAATGGCTTTATGGTGATGTCAAACACAGATCGTCTAAATACATATAACCGCTGACCCCGTCTTTCCAACCCCATACCACCACATAGGCAGCACCTGCTGGGGCGGTTGAGCTAACACTATATAAGCTGTAAAACGAGCTAGACACGTTGGTGCTGGCGGTATTGCCCAACACATTATTTTGGGTGCTATCAAAAAATGAGATGCCAATTGACCCAGCAAAAGGGGCCGCGCTTGATTTGCCCCACAATTTAAGCGTGTAGGATTGGCCCGCCGAAACTGGAATATAGCGCCCAATGCCGCCTGACGCAGTGCCGACGCGCACCGCCTTGCTGCCTTGCACCGCATCGGTCGTGATGGCGGCATTCCCTGCATTCTGCCAACCGAGTAAATCGGGCACGGCCTCAAAGCCAGCGTTGCTGGTGATGAGGTTGCTGTTGCAAATTAATGGCGATGGGGTTGCGGTTGCGGTCGCTGTTGCCGTCGCCGTTGGGGTGTGGGTTGGGGTTGATGTTTTGGTCGGGGTTGGGGTAAAGGTGCTTGTTGCACCCGGCACAATGGTTGCCGTTGCAGTTGGGGTGGGTGTTTTGGTTGGCGTGGCGGTCGGAAACGAGGTATTGGTTGGTGTTGGCGTTTTAGTGGCTGTTGCCGTCGGCGTGCGGGTGGGTGTATTGGTGGCCCCGGGCACAGGGGTTGGGGTTTTGGTGGCAGTGGCGGTTGGGGTGAATGTGGCCGTCGGCGTATTGGTGGCCGTTGCCGTTGGGGTAGGGTTGAGCGTTACTGGCACACTCAAACTGACATCGTCCAAGAAAATATAACCCGGCCCGCCTTCTTTCCATACCCATACCACCGCATAAGCTGCCCCGGCCGGCACAGTGCCATTTAACACATATTCGGTATAAGTTGGGGCCGTCACATTGAGGGTTAATTGAGCGCCAATTCGGGTGTTTTTGCTCGCGTCATAAAACGATACGCCCAGTGTGCCATGATTCCCGCCACTGGTCGATTTGCCCCACGCCCGTAAGGTTAGGTTTTGCCCGGGGCTAACCGCCACATATTGTGCAATACCATCTGAGGTCACGCCGATCCGTGCCGCTTTTGTGCCGCTGTGGGCATCATTGGTAATACTGACATTGGCATTGCTAGCCCCCAGCCAACCGCTTAAATTACTAACATCTTCAAAATTGCCATTCAGCAATGTCGGTTTAATGAATTGCACCAGCAAATTGCGAAACATTTGCTGAATACCAGCATTTTCATAACCCGGGCGGGTCAAGCCCAAAGGCCAATTGAGCGAGCCAGCCGCAAACACCCATGCGCCGCTAGGGGCCTGATAAATCGATGATTGATGCACATCGCCGGGCAGGCTGTTGGTCAAAGTTCCATTCGCCGTTGCCGAGTTGACAAACGGCGAGTTTGCCAAGGTGGTGTAGCTTAGGCTAATGGGTTGGGCAAAGGCCGTGATCGGGAAGCGCCGATCAATTTCGTAGCCGACCAAGCCATTCACTTGGCTGCCATTGACAAAGCCTGTACCGCTATAAACCCAGCTTGAGGCATTTTGCACCACATATTTTTGATACCAAGCCGCATCGTTGGCGACCAAGCCGGTATATTGCACCCCCATCAAGGTTTGTTCGGGGCGCGGGTTAAGCAAGGTGCGAAACAAAGTGGTGTTACGGTCAGGGTCGGTTAGTGCCAACGGGTCAATATGCCGATCATAGGGGGCATCGCCAACGCTATAGGGGTCAACCAGTTGGCGTTGGGCAATTGGGTAGGTCTCAAAATTGCCGATGTCTTTGTAACCAACCACCACGCGATCTTGCGCCCCGGCCGCGTTTGGCTCTAGCCGCACTTGCCAATAGGCTGCATCGGCCCCTGTAAAGGCCAAATTTACCCCAGCCTCACGGGCTGCTTCCCATGCATCGCGCATCTCTTTGCTCCAATATTCATCGTGACCTGCCGAAATAGCCCCGCGCCGCCCAATGAGCAAACTGGGGTCGCGGTGCACATCGATGCCGCTGACATATTGCACATTATAACCATCGCGTTCAAGCCATTGCAACAAATAATATTCATAGCCCAAACGAAAGCTGGTTAATTCGGTGCCGCCCGGGCGATCGAGTGATACTTTGACGGCCCGTTTAGAGCCTGTGCCAACCAAGGCGGGTATTTCGCTGCCTTCGCTGTTAAAACCATACAAACTCTTCGAGCGGCTGGTGCCTTCGGGGTAATCGTTGTAGGCGGCGTTACGGGTGGTGGGGTGTTGATAAACAAAATGCGCCTTGCGGGCATCGTCGCGCACAATAAACAAAATTTGGCTGTGATAGCCTTGGTCATTGACCAACATCGCCACATACACACCCGACACCCACGTGTTAGGCACATTTAATGTATGTGCCACGGCCCAATTGCAAGCCACCATACCGGTGCTTGGGTTTTGGGGGCAATCGGGTTGTTTGCTGCCGTTTAACCCTGTCACCGTTTGCATGAGGCGGCCCCCTTTGCCGCCATACCACCCCAGCCGATAAATTTCGATATTATAGGCTTGGGATGGGTTTACGCTGATATGAAAGTTGATGTTATTGCCTTTGTTGACACTGACGGCTGAGGCATAGCCTTGGATTTGACCATTCACATCGTCTGAAACCGCCATCGTATTAAGATCAAGCAACCAGCCAGTTGACCCCGGGTTACAGTTTTCGGCATCAATGGGGTTTAGTGGTACAGCACAGGTGGCCTGACTTTGGCTTGGGCTAAGCAAATTGAGGCTTAACACCGACATTGTAATAAGGCCAATCGAAACGCCCAGCCGGATGAAGCTTGTTTTTAGGTTTAATTTCATTTTCTCTCCTTTTATACTGAGCGTGGTCTCAGACAGAGGTTTTTGCTGAAATCACAATATCCCCATCCCCGCAAGGGATGGAGATATTGTGATTTTCAGCGTTATGTCTTTATTAAATTGTCAAGGTTGATGTTGTGATTTACCTCAAATTTAATTTGACTGTAGACATAAATCGTCGGCAAAAATGGGGGCGCTGGCGCTGGCGCTATCTGCCAACACTTGCACATAAACATAAGCGGCGTTGGCTGGCGCAACCCCAACCACATTGGTTTGCCCATAACTTGCCACTGTGTTCATCACGGTTTCGTTGCGTGATAACGAATTGCCCAAATTGTCAAAAAAGATCAAGGCCACTCGACCGGTGGTCGTTGCCCCAGCGCGATTTGTCCATGTGCTTACAGTGTAGGTTTTCCCCACAGTCGCGGCATTGGCCTGCCCGGCGTAATTAAATGCGGCTGTTAATCTCAAGGCGGCACTGCCTGTGCGTGGCGTCCCATTCGCCTGCGCCCCACTGTTATCGCCCCAATTGGTCAAACCCGATTCAAACCCCGGGTTCAAGATCAAGTTGCTATTGCACACACTTGGCACTGGGGTGTTGGTTGGGGGGGCGGTCGGGCCGATGGGCGTATTGGTCGGAGTGGCGGTTGGGCCAACCGGTGTGTTGGTTGGCGTTGCTGTTGGCGGCACTGGGGTATTGGTGGGTGTTGGGCCACCGCTGCTGCTGGTCAAGCACATATCATCTAGCCGCAAAGGCACAGCCGCCGAGGCGCTCTCGGCATAGACCTGTGGGTAAACATAGGCGGCATTGGCTGGGGCTACCCCCGATACACTGGCTTGCCCATAGGCCCCAACTGTCTGGAAATTAGCTTCTTGTCGCCCAAGTTCGGCGAAGGCGGCGCTGTAAAATATCAGCGCCACTCGGCCAACCGCTGATGTGCCGGCGCGATTGCCCCATGCGCTAAAGGTATAGGTGCTGCCTGCGATTGCGTTTTTGCTTTGGGCAATGTAATTGCCGGGGTTGACCAATCGCGCTGCGCCGCTACCTGTGCGGGCTACTGTGTCGGTTTGCGCGCCAATATTGTCACCCCAATCGGTTAAGCCCGATTCAAACCCAGCGTTGGCAAACAAGTTGTTAACACAAGCTAAGGGGGCTGGGGTTGATGTTGCGGTTGGCGCAATTGGCGTGGCGGTGGGTGTTGAGGTCTTGGTGGGGGTGGCCGTTGGCCCAGTGGTGGGTGTTGGCGTTACTGTGCCCGGGGTGGGTTGATTGCTGATAAAGCGGTTGAGAATATTGCGCGTTATTTGTTCAATACGTGGGTCGGCTTGCCCTGAATTGAGCAAACCCCAAGGCCATGCCAACGTGCCTGCCGCAAAAACATAGGCACCACTTGGGGCCTGATATACCGTCGATTGGGTATAGTCGTTGGGGGTGGTGTAATTGGTGTCGCTGGGCAAATTTGCGCCAATAAATGGCCCTTGTTGCAAAATGGTATAGCTCAGGCTAATGGGTGGGGCCATTTGAATGACTTGCCCACTGGCGCGGGTGGTGGTGTAAAACAAATGGTCAATTTCATTGCCCATCATGTGTGGAATTTGCGTGCCATTACTCATGCCTGTGCCAGCGTAAGCCCAGTGCGTGGTGTTTTGCGCTATATATGGCTGATAATATTGCAGTGCATTCACATCAACGGCATAAGAGCTATATTGAATGCCGATCAAGGTTTGCTCTGGGCGCGGGTTGGTCAACATGCGAAATTGGGTGGTGCGGTGGCTTTCATCTAGCCCCGGCCCGAGTGGGTCAAGGTCAGTGTAGGGGTCTTCTTCGCGGTCTTTATAGGCTGTCACCACGCGGTTTGCCGTCCCATTCACCGTGTTGGGATCTAGCCGCACCTGCCAATAGGCATCATTTGCGCCAAAAAAGCCGAGGTCAACCCCGGCATCACGGGCGGCTTCCCAGCCATCGCGCATTTGTTTGGTCCAATATTCATCGTGCCCGACGGTAATCGTGCCTTTGGCTTGTTTGAGTCGGTTTGGGTTGGTGTGGGCATCAATATCGGTGATATAAGTCACGTCATAGCCCTCACGCTCCAACCATTGAATCATATAAACTTCCCAAAAAATCCCATCATTATTTAATTCAAGGTTGCTATAGGGCCGATCAAATGACACTTTGACCGCCCGATACGAGCCTGTATTTGCCAATAAGCCAATTTTTGTGGGTGATGGGCCGGTTTGGCTGTTATAGTCATACAAACTTCTGCCATTGTTGGTGCCCACTGGGTAATTGTTGTAGGCCTGATACGTTAAAACCGGGATTTGCATCAGAATATCAGCGGTGCGGGCATCATTACGCACTGTAAAAATGATTTGGCTGCGCCAGCCTTGGGCATTCTTCAACATCGCAACATAATAGCCATCGGTCCACGTGGTTGGCACATTTAGGGTGTAACCTACAGCCCAGTTACATTGCACCAAGCCAGTTTGGGTGGTTTGCGGGCAGGCGGTTTGTTGGGTTCCATTCAATTGGGCGGTGGTCAACATCAAGCGCCCGCCTTTGCCTTGGTAATACCCCAAACGATAGATTTCGATCGTATATTTTTGGGCTGGCTTGACGCTAACATGAAAATTGATGCTGCTACCTTTATTAACACTGGTGGCCGAGGCATAGCCGCGAATTTGTCCGTTAATATCGTCTGCGACCTTAGTTGCAGCGTTTGAATAATCGATCTGCCATCCGGTTGAACCAGTATTTTGGTTTTCGGTTTGAATTGGATTGAGATCGACAATATCGGGTTGGGCTTGGCTTGGACGGGTGAGATCACCGCCCCAAATTGACAAACCCGTCACAGCAAGTGCTGTGGCAATGACTGATCGAATGATTCGCATAACTACTCCTTTCGTATGATTTGCAATACATGCAATATTTTCTTAATTAATGACAAGAATAAGTATTACTTCAAGGAGTGTCTTGAGGCAAAAGTCTTAGCAAAATCCACCGAAAGAAGATTTGCAACAAAATCTATGCAATATTCAATTGGATTCAATGAATACTTAGAATCATTAGAAATCGAGTTTCTGAGAGAAACTCAATTTCTATACTGCACCATATTTCAGCATAAAATGGGGTTATGCAGCACAAAATTGGTTTTGCTTGGCTTGGGTTAGCGGCATTCATGCTGATGGGTTGTAATGCCGCCTCGGTTGCGGCGCCCACTTCGACCCCAGCGCCAGAATTGCCGTCGTCGCCGATTGCAACCTATGTGGTTAAGCGCGGCTTGGTGTCGCGCCAATTGCAATTTAATGCACGGGTACAGCCGATCGAATCACGCACCTTGGTATTTGAGATGGATGGCAAAGTGCGACGGGTGAATGTAAAGGGCGGCGATGCGGTTAAAAAAGGTGATATTTTGGCCGAGCTTGACCTGACTGATATTCGCACCCAATTGCAACAGGCCCAATTGCAATTGCGTACCGCCGAGACAGTGTTGGCTGATACCGCCAAAACCTATACCCAAACCCTGCAATTGGCCCAGTTAGATTATCGTCAAGCCCAATTAAAACTTCAGGCGGCCCAGTCGCGCATCAACAACGCCAACGCCAATACGCTGGCCAACGACATCAGCCGCAACGCAAAGCTGATCGAAGACATCAAATATTCGATTTCCGAGGCCCGCAAAAAGTTTAACCAAGCTGGGGCCGATAATGCCGAAAAATTGCTAAAAACCGCCGAAATTGAACGTGAAAAGTTGCAAGCCCGTTATAGCGAGGCATTATCTGATCTAAAAGCCAAAGACGTAGACCTGAGTTTGCTAAAAAATGAAGTGGAGCGAGCGCGGTTGAGTTTAGAGGCTAAGAAAATTGGCTCAGACCCAGCCAAAGCGCAAGCGATTGAAGCCGCTCGTCTTAATGTTGAATCGCTCAAGGCCAAAGAGTTGCGCGGTTCGTTGGTTGCGCCGTTTGATGGGGTTATTGCCTTGCAACCGCTGAGTGTGGGCGACAATGTGCGCCAACTTGACAATACCATCATCATTGCTAAACCCGGCGAAACCGAAATTGTGGCGGATTTAAGCGAAACCCAAATCCGCGAGGTCAGCGTTGGGCAAGTGATTAGTGTGGCGGTTCCTAGCCTGCCTAATCAAGCGCTTAAGGCCGTCATCCGGCGAGTTCCGGTCTTGTCATCGAGCGAAAAAGACAAACTGGTGCGGATTGCGCTCACGCCCGATAACCCTAATATAACACTCGAACCCGGTATGTTGGCACGGTGTGAAGCCATTTTGGGCAAGGTTGAAAATGCGTTATGGCTGCCGCCGCAATCGATCCGCAGTTTTCGGGGGCGACAATATGTGGTGGTACAGGAGGCTGGCGGCAAACAACGCCGTGCCGATGTCATCACCGGGCTTGAATCGCGTGATCGGATTGAGATTGTGGATGGCTTGAAAGAGGGCGAAGTAGTGATTGGGCAATAGCATTAATTTAAATTGATCGAGGAGGATTCTGGGTGACACAAGATATTTTGACGCGATTGCTTGAGCATAATCATTGGGCGAATTTGCAGGTGCTAGACGCTTGCGAGATGCTTTCGGACGAACAGCTTGATTTTCAACCGCAGTCGGCGGTGCGCGGGACGATTCGAGATACGTTGCAGCATCTTGTGACCTCGCAAGAAGATTATGCTTGCATGGCAACGGCGTTTGACCATCCGCCTGAGCGTATTCATACGCTCTCATTCACCGAAATGCGCGAGATAGCGACACAATCTGGTCAAACACTGCTTTCAATCGCCCCAACGTTCGCAGGTGCAACGCCACCTTCACAGATAATCCTGACCGATGGCTATCGCGTTGATCCGTGGGTGATTCTCGTTCAAGTTATCAATCATGCAACCGAGCATCGTGAGCAGATCAAGAGCATCATGACCACACTTGGGGTAGCGCCACCGAGAATTGATGGGTGGCGATTTGGCCGTGAGGTTGGATCACTTATTCCACCCAGCGTATAAATAGACGCGGTATAGACATAAAAAACGATAGAAATCCGGCGCTTTTTGCTGCAAAATTCCGAGTGACGCAAGCAGACAAATCTGCTAAACTCATTTTGGTTTGTGAGGGTGATGCAGTTAACGCAAATCCCCAAATGACGAAGGGGCGATTTAACGATACTCCGCAAGGGGCCAGATTGCTGGCCTACGCTTGAGGAAGGATCGTGAAATCGGCGGACCCTTTCATCAACTTGGAATTTACGCTCTAGGTTACCTAGCTGCTTATCATCAGGTTGGCACAAATGTTTAGCACATTTTGTGCTAGACTTTGCAAAAACACACTGTTGTCATCATTGATATTGCACAAAATGCAAAACCAACTCAATACCACTCCGGTTTTTAACGAATCATCCTCTGCTAATGCCAATTCACCTTCGCTTAAATTGGCTAAACGCCAAATTGTATTGCCTCTTTTGGTGGCTTGCTTAGTGCTTATTGGGCTAAACATCGGCATGAATCTCTTACTTGCACCGAAAAAGCCTATTCCAGCCGCAACAAAACCAGCTGCGCCCGCCCCGCCAACCCCTGCTCCGGCCGCGCCTTCTGCCGCCCCAGCCGCAACGCAAAATAATGTTAAAAATAATGCGACATGGGTTTCACTCATGCCTAAAGATGCCAATAGCGGCTTAGGTTCAGCTTGGGTGCCAATTTCGGGGCAATGGAAGGTTGAGGGCAGCGATTTTGTGCAAACGAAGGCCGACGGCTTTGACATGACTTTGTCGTATCGCGAGAAAAAATTCAGCAACTTTGCGCTTCGCGTCAACCTCAAGCACGATCAAGGCACTGGCGCTGGGGTGCTGATCAATATGCCAGATGCCACCCGTAAAAACGGAGCGCATGTCATTCGTTTTACCGATGACGGCAAAGGCATCTTTTGGGGGTATTTTGATGATAACGCCGTTTTTGTAGCGCAAGGCTTTGCAAATGCTACTTTGCCGCCAAACAGCAGCAAAAAACTTGAAGTGCAAAGCAGCGCAAATGCATACGCCATTCTGTTAGATGGCGAGTCTATTGCCAAAGATGTGCCGCTTAAATCAAAAACAGGGTATATCGCTTTAACCAATTCTGTGTCTGTCGCTCGGTTTAACAGCATAGAAACGGCCAATTTGGATGGCCCAGCCCCAACAGCAAATGCTGGTTTTGAGGCCATTAATGGGCAATGGGTGCAAGACGATAAACGGATCGAACAACGCAATTTGGCCGACACCGATTTTTGGATTAGCACGGGTATGCTTGCTGGTAGTTACCGTGTCAGCGCCAAGATCACCCTAAAATCACCACAAAGCGGCGGTGGATTTATCTTTCATATGCAAGACCGTAATGAGCGCAAATTGGCGCATATGGTGCGTTTTTCAAATGGTGGCAACCAAATTTTTTGGGGCAGTTATAACGAGACCGGTGTGTTTATGGGCCAAGGCGATAAAACGCTGAAGCCGAACCCACAAAGCCCCAACACCCATAATTTAGAACTGATTGTGACCGCCAATAGTTACGATATTGTGGTCGATGGCGAAATAATCGGCAAACAAATCCCCCTTAATAGCAAAAATGGCTGGATCGGCCTATTAAGCTATAGCGGAATAGTCGTTTTTGAAGATTTTTATTTCCAATTGGGCAAAATTATTTAGCACAGGCACAGCATGACACAACGCTTCTTCTTCCCTTCAAAAAGCTTAAAAACTTTACCGGCATGGCTGACTGTGCCGTTGTCTGCCTTTCTCATTACCCGCATTATTGTGTGGCTTGGTGGTTATTTTGCAGAATTGATGTTGCCCAGCGCCACTGGTGATGGGTTATGGCATGCCCGCCCCGATAACATTTGGCTTGACATTTGGGCGCGTTGGGACAGCGGATTCTATTTGAAAATCATCGAAGAAGGCTATTTTTATCAAGTTGGTGTCCAAAGTAGCGTTGCATTCTTTCCCGTTTATCCGCTTTTCGCCAGTTTGTTAAATACGGTACTCGACAATAGCGTTTTATCTGCGGTTATTGTCAGCCACATTTGTTTGTTTTTTGCGCTCATTTATCTTTATCGCCTAACCGAGTTTGAATTTGATAGTGCCGCGGCGGCGCGGGCGGTGTTTTATATCGCGTCATTTCCAACCGCCTTTTTCTTTAGCGCGGTTTATACCGAAAGCACCTTTATTTTGTTTGCCATTGCCACCATGTATTATGCTCGCACGCGTCAATGGGGCTGGGCGGCGGTGATGGGTATTATGGCCTGTGCCACCCGTATTGTTGGTTTTGTGTTAGGGTTTTCGCTGATTTTAGAATGGATGCGTTCGTTGGGGTGGCAATGGACGCAAATACACCGCGCCGAAATGTGGAAAAAAACTGTGCGTAATGGCTTGGCCGAATGGTATAACCTTGTTTTTATCGGCATGCTTGCGCTGGGTGTATTGAGTTACATGTTGTTTCTATATCAAAATTTTGGCGACCCGATTGCTTTTTGGACTGTGCAATCGGCATGGGGGCGCAAAGAATCAGGCGTTATCGCGGTGATTGGGGGCGATTTGTGGAAAATTTTGAACCAAGATTGGATTGCTGGCAAAATTTGGTGGCATGTCGCCGTCGATATCAGCGCTTTTATCTTCGTCATTATTGCAGGGTTTAAAGTGCTGCGGCGGCTAGGCGCTAGTTATGCTATCTTTGCCTTTTTAAGCATCTTAATTCCCGCCAACAGTGGCAGTGGTAGCTTAGTTCGCTATGCGCTGGTGATCTTTCCCGTTTTTATGATGTTAGGTTGGTGGGGGCAACGCCCGTGGTTAGATCGTCTCATCAGCACGTTGTTTTGTGTGTTTTTGGGGATTTGTAGCGCCGTGTTTGTCAATTGGGTCTTTATGGGCTAAGGCCCAGCCCGCCAAACGCTGTGCAATTTGACCCAGCACCTCGTCTGGCACACCGTTATACACCGTCGATTTTGGGCGAAAATCGCACGGGTCATTGACATAATCGACCACCACCCAGTGTGAATGGAGATCGCATGCGATTTCGGTCGAGAATAAATTGAGGCCGCAGATGGTGGCGATCTCGTGCATCATGTCATATAGCGGTTGCAGTTGCCAACAGGTTACTTCATCCTCAGTTACTGGTGTTTGAATATGGGTCTGATCGTCGGCCCAGCACACCATCACCTGACCCAGACAATAAAACAGCCGAAACCATGCTCGCCGCTCGCCAAATAACATCGGCTCAACCCAAGGCTGGGCAATGGTTTCATCTTCGGGCCATTGCGCCCGCGCTGCCACAATCTCACGCCACGATGATTTTGCGCTCAGCACCCCGCTGCCGCCGCTGTGCGCCCCCTTTACCGAAAATTTGCCGCCCAATTGGCAGATATCGACCTCGGGTACCACTGGTTGTGCCAACAACGAGGGCAAAATAAGCATGTGTGGCACGCGCAAGCCGTGTTGCATCAGTAAATAATGCAAGGTTGGCTTGTTCCATGCACGGCGGGCCAAAGCATAATCGTTAACGATATGCGGCACATATTGACCCACCGCCGCAACATGGCTCAGGGTTTCGTCGTCCCAAGCCCGATCTAATACACAGCGTGTGCGTAAAGCGCCATTTGCCAATTGCTGCGGCACGGCAGCCACCGCTTCTTCGCCCACAAAGGCCACACACACGGTTTGGGCTGCACATGCCTGCGCCAGCAATTGGTTAAATTCAATGTCGTACTCCCACGACCACAGCACGAGCAAATCCAACATTTACAGCGTAATCAGATCGCGCTCAAAGGTGGTTAGGCTTTTACAGCCATCCGCCGTAATCACCACATTGTCTTCAATACGCACCCCACCTACGCCCTCGATATAAACACCCGGCTCGATGGTAAACATCATGCCCGGTTGCAAAATGGTGGTGTCGCCCTCCACAATATAGGGCGGCTCATGCCCCTCTAGCCCCAAACCATGCCCAGTGCGGTGGGTGAAATATTCGCCATAACCCGCCGCAACAATGGCGGCGCGGCAGGCGCGGTCTACCTCTTGACACGCCACCCCGGGCTTGGCTGCGGCGCGTCCAGCGGCATTGGCGGCTTTTACGGCTGCATACATACGCTTGGTTTCGTCATTGGCGTTGCCAAATACCACCGTGCGGGTTAAATCGGCGGGGTAATCATCCATCGTATAACCAAAGTCAATCAGTAACACATCGCCATGATTGAGCTTGCGTTCGCCAGCGTTGCCATGTGGGAAGGCCGCACTGAGGCCAATTTGCACCAGCGGCGAAAATGCCACACCATGTGCCCCACGTCGAATGGCGGTTGCCGACAACATGCCTGCAATTTCGCGTTCAGTTTGGCCGGGTTTAATTTCTTCAAGCACGTCGGCCAATACTTGTTCGGTCAGTTGAATGGCACGACGGGTAGCCGCGATTTCTTCGGCATCTTTAATCATGCGCAAGGGGCCAATCACCGCATCGGCAGCCACAATATTTACACTTGGGGCGGCTTGTTTAAACAAACTATATTCGAGAAAACGAAAGGCGCGGGGTTCTACGCCGATGGTTTTGCCGTCGAGTTGCATTGCGGCGGCGGCTTGCTCGAAGGCTTGGACATAAGGCACGCCATCGACATAGCTAAACACTTGCCAATCGAGTTTGACTGGGCCGCTCATGGCCTTGCCAACCTCGAACCCCGGCACGATGATGCCCGGGCGGGCATTGGGATCAGCCGGGAACAATAACACAATTGGGCGCTCTGAGAGGTGCATATGTAGGCCAGTGAAATACAGCATATTCATGCCAGGCACAATGGCGACATAATCGATACCAGCGGCTTGAGCAGCCGCCCGCAAACGTTGAATTCTTTGATCACGCATATAATTCAGATTGTAACCCCAGTGTAAAAAAGGTATTCAATGGTTGAATAGTTGAATAGTTGAGTGGTTAAGTAATAACTCACGAGTCAGGGGTCATCACTCAACCACTCAACTAACCAACCGTATACAAATAGGAGAACAATAATATTATGAGAGGAACCATTCGTTTTATTTTAGGAATCATGTTTGGTGGCATGATCGGGGCTGTGGCTGGTCTTGTACTGGCCCCCTATGCCGGTGAAGAAACCCGCGAGCGGATTCGTGCCAATGTCGAAGAGATCATCAACGAAGGCCGTTTGGCTGCTGAATCACGACGGTCTGAGCTTGAATCGCAATTGGAGCAATTGCGCGGCGGGTAGTCATTCATATCGTCATCCAGAGAAGTATTTTCCAGAAGTTTTCGCCGATTTCATCATAATAGGCACGGCAGGCTGTGCCTATTATGATCGCCAATATGACAACCGATATGACCCATTGGACATTGGCCCAAAAAGTTGGGCAAACCTTATTTATCAGTTTCGATGGCACGGTGATGACACCGGCGTTGAAATCGATCATTAGCGAGCTAAATATTGGCGGGATTGTGTTGTTTGAGCGCAATGTTGAATCGCCAACACAACTGCGCCAACTGACAGATGACCTTCAGGCGGTGGCCCAAGCGGGTGGGTTGCCCCCTTTGTTTATCGGCATCGACCAAGAGGGTGGGCGGGTGACGCGCTTGCGGGCGGCCAAAGGCTTCACCGAGTTTCTATCGGCGCAGGCTGTTGCTGCCACCGGCGATGTGCAAACAGCCATTCGCAATGCCACCATTCAAGCCGCCGAGCTAAAGGCAGCAGGTATCAATATTAATTTTGCCCCTGACCTTGATGTCAATAACAACCCTGCTAACCCGGTCATCGGGGCACGTTCCTATTCTGACGACCCGGCTATTGTGAGCAAGTTTGGGCTGGCCTATGGCTTGGCCTTGCAACAGGCGGGCATTATGGCGGTAGGCAAACATTTCCCCGGGCATGGCGACACGCATACCGATTCACATTTTGCCTTGCCACGCATCACTCATGACCGTGCTCGGCTGGATGTGATTGAGCTTGCGCCATTTCGCGCTGCCATCGCCGCTGGCATCAGCGGCATTATGAGCGCTCATATTTTGTTCGATGCCATTGACTCTACCCGACCGGCCACCCTTTCGCACCGCGTGTTGCATGATTTATTGCGCGGCGAATTGGGCTTTACCGGTCTTATTTTTACCGATTCAATTGAAATGAATGCGCTCAGTGTGGCGGGTTTCCCGCCATCAGTGGCGGCGGCTGAGGCGGTGGCGGCGGGGGCCGATGCGGTGTTATCTAACACCAGTTTTGAAGTGGCTTGTGCCATGCATGACGAAATGTTGCGGCGGGCCGAGGCAGGCAGTCTCCCCATTCAACGCCTAAATGACGCTGTGACACATGTGTTGCAAATGAAGGCGCATTATTTGGGGTTTAAACATTAGGCGGTTAAACCCTTGGGGGCTTAGCACACTTTGCCCTGAACCATTGATAGCGCAGATTCTGATGTTTGCGCGATGATTTTATGTTAGAGCGTGTCTCACTTTTATGAGCTACACTTTGCGTTATGGACACACATTCTCAAGCTGATTGTAAATTAATTCACGCTGGCGATGCTTATCGTGGCAAGCAGGGGTTTGATTATTTTCCGGGTGTAACGAATGAAACAGCAGGTGCGCGTGGGTTGTGTATGCATCTTTTAACTGTGCCCCCGGGTGCTAAAGCCAAAGCCCATAAACATAATTTGCACGAAACCACGATTTATGTGTTAAGTGGGAAGGTGAAAATGTGGTATGGCGAACGTCTTGAAAAATGGATGGAATGTCAACCCGGCGACTTTATTTATATTCCGGCGGGTATGCCACATTTGCCCATGAATATGAGTAAAACTGAAGTCGCTACAGCCGTCGTAGCGCGAACTGACCCTAATGAACAGGAAAGCGTAGTATTGTTGCCAGAATTAGATACACTTGTTTAAGCGAACAATTGACTAAATGTTTGATCGATCCATTCGCCGTGTAAAAGACCAATGGCTGCACCCACTTGTGGTGTTGTTTGGCGATACATCGCCGCATGTGGTTAGTGTTACGGCTTGCGTAATCGGGTTGGCTTCGGCTTGGTTGGCATGGATGCAATGTTATGAGTGGGCGATTCCGCTATGGCTTTTAAATCGTTTGTTTGATGGTCTTGATGGCGCAATTGCCCGCGAACAAGATAAGCAAACCGATTTTGGCGGCTATGTCGATATTTTGCTCGATTTTATTGTGTATGCGGCGGTGCCTTTAGGGGTGGCATTTAGCACTACCAATGTCACCCATCACTTTTCACTTGGCATTCTGTTGTCAGTTTATTATCTCAATGCAGCTTCGTGGATGTATTTGTCGGCTTTGCTTGAAAAACGCCAACATGGGGTGTTTATGACCAAAGAGCAAACCTCGATCACGATGCCTGCGACGCTAATTGGTGGCACAGAGACGGTGGTGGCTTATGTGCTGTTTTTGCTATTGCCCAGTTATTTTGGCTGGCTGGCTGGCCTGTTTAGCATTTTGATTGTGTTTGGCATTTTGCAGCGTTTGAATTGGGCGTGTCGACACCTCAATTCTTAGACCACCCTCTCTTTTCAACAAACTATCTCTGTTTTATCGATAGGCTGTATCTAAGCAAAATAGTATATCGATACGCCTAAAGATGCAGCGATATCACGCCTGCTGATTGATGAGTGTGTCATTGAAATTGACCATGATGATAACGGGTTAAACGATTTCATCTATGTCAAGGTCATTGCACACATTTCCTGTTAAATCTTTGCGGGTTAAGCTCATAAATATCGGTTGTTTGTTGGGATTGGTATTATCGTTTTTGATGCCGCAAGCGGGCATGACATTTGCCGCCCGTCGTGAAGGCGACCCGATTTTGCCGCCGACTTTGGTCAACAAGGCATATTTGCCCATGATCAATATGCCCGCTACGATTAATCGCGGGGTTGCAGAGTTGCCCGCCTCGTTGTCGTTACCCAAAGGTTTTGTGAGCGAAGTTGTCGCTACAGGGCTTGATCTTCCCACTGCCATCACATTTGCTGCCGATAACCGCATATTTATTGCCGAGAAAAACGGTTTGGTGCGTGTGTGGCAAAACAACTTGTTACAACCCCAATCTTTTATCGACCTTAGCGCCGAGGTCAATTCGGCGCGTGATCGTGGTTTGTTGGGTATTGCCGCGCATCCACAATTTCCGGCACAGCCTTATATTTATGTCTTGTTTTCTTATGATCCACCCGGTGTCAAAATCGATGGGGTTGGCTCGCGGGTCATTCGTTTGCTGCGTTTAATGGCTGATGTCGACCAAAATTACAATGTGGCGTTGTCTGACCCCGCCGCAAGCACCTTATTGCTGGGCAAAAACAGCACCCGTGCCAATATTGGCAATGAGAATGATGGCGATGACACCGAGCGGGTGGCATGTCAAACTGGGCCAGCGGCCCGCGCAACCAGTTATATGATCGATTGTGTGCCAGCTGATTCTGCCGTGCATTCAAGTGGGGCGTTGCGTTTTGGTCCCGATGGTATGTTATACGTTAGCATTGGCGATAACGCTACCCCTTGGGCCATTGACCCCCGCGCATTACGGGCGCAATCGCTCGATAATTTGGCAGGCAAAATATTGCGTATTGACCCAATGACGGGCGCTGGCCTGCGTGATAACCCCTTTTTCGATGGAAATATCTATAGCAATCGCTCAAAAGTGTTTAACTATGGTTTGCGTAACCCGTTTCGCTTTACCTTTAAGCCCAATAGTGCGTTGGCATCAACAACCGAGGTGATTATTGGCGATGTCGGTTGGAATACCTCTGAAGAGGTTAATATTGGGCGTGGCAAAAATTTTGGCTGGCCATGTTACGAAGGCAACAGCAAAGAAAGTGTTAAGGAAGCCAGTTATGCCAATAACCCACGCACGAGTGCCCAATGTAATGAACTGTATCGCAAAAATAGTAACGACTTACAAAAACCAGCTTTTGCTTACGATACATTGCCAGAAGGTGGCGCAGTAATGGTCGGTGATGTTTATGCTGGCACGGTTTATCCGGCTGATTATCGATCGGCAGTTTTTTTTGCCGATTATGAACGACAATGGATTAAATATGCCCAAATTGGCACGAATGGCAATTTGATTGTTAAAGACTTTGCCCAAAATGCGGGGGCTGTTGTTGATATGGCAACTGGCCCAAATCAAGATTTGTATTATTTGGTGATCGGTCAAAAACCTGAAGGCGAAGTGCGCCGAATTCGTTATGTTGGGGGCAATATTACGCCTAATGCCAGTGCCACTGCCAATGTAAATTCAGGCCCGATCCCATTAACAGTGCAATTTTCAAGTGTTGGCTCGATTCATCCGGCAGGGCTTAACCTCAATTACAGATGGGATTTTGGCGATGGCAGCATCTCGACTGAGGCCAACCCGCTTAAAATTTATACAACTGCCGGTCAATTTAAAGTTCGCTTGACCGTTAGCGATGCGGCTGGGCAAAAAGCCGAAGCCAGTGTTATGATTGTGGCTGGTAGCCAACGCCCTACACTACAAATTCAATCGCCGCGCTCAGGCTCAACCTATTGGGTAGGTGACATGATCGATTTGGCGGCTACGGCGCAAGATGCAGAAGATGGGGATATTGGCGCAAATATTCATTGGCAAGTGATTCAGCATCACAACGATCATGCCCATTATGACGCATATCCTATTTCAGATGGGCCGGTCGGTGGTTTTGTGGTTGCGAATCATGGCAGCAATACCTATTTACAAATTTGTGCTATTGTGACCGATAGCTCTGGCGTTCAATCTGAACAAGTCTGCGTCACTTTGCGCCCCGAAACGACTCAGTATACGTTTGATAGTGATCCGTCTGGGATGCAAATTTTGTTTGAAGGTGCGAGCCGTATCACGCCATTTAGTGTCGATGTCATTATTAATTCGCAAATTGAAATCGGTGTACCTGAATCACAAAAAGGCCTCGATTTTGCAGGTTGGTCAGATGGCGGCAGCCGAACACGAGTTATTTTGATTGAAAATGAACAACGTAGGTATATTGCACGTTATAACGCGCCACCAGCCCCGCAACCGGCCTCACTGCCCGCTGATCCACCTACATCACCGATAAGTAGCAATGTTTGCAGTAATAATTTATTAAGCAATGGTGGTTTTGAAAATGGGTTAGCTGTTTGGAATATCTCTGGCCCAATTGCCAAAATTGTGAGCGATAGTCATAATGGCAAAAATGCACTGTATCTCGATCAGATTGGCGGGAGTGCGGGTCAAAATATGCCGGCTCAAGCCAATCGCTTGTATAACTTGCGCGGTTGGGGCAAAATTGCCGAAGACACGGTGGCGCAAGTCGGGATGAATTTTTATGATATTAAATGGAACCGGGTCGGGCAGACTATTGCCGATGTGAGCACCTTGGACTATAACGAATTTAGCATACAGGCTATCGCCCCGCAAAATACAGCAGTGATTGAGATTTGGGCTTATAAAAATGCGGGTGGTGGGTTGTGGTTAGATGATATGTGTTTGATACGCTGAGGCAATCTTAAAATCGCGGTACAATCTGACGCATATGGCAACAATTGATCCTATTTTGGTGGCAAAAGCAGGTAATAAAGAAATTTTTCTGCTGCCCAACAAGTCAAACCGACATGGCCTAATCACTGGTGCGACCGGCACAGGCAAAACGGTTACGCTGCAAAAAATCGCTGAGAGTTTTAGTCATATCGGCGTACCAGTTTTTATGGCCGATATTAAAGGCGATTTATCCGGTCTGAGCCAACCCGCTGGCAATAACCCCAAAGTCGCGGCACGACTAGAGCAATTGGGTATGGCTGATGGATTTACTCCAGCGGGCTGCCCTGTCATGTTTTGGGATGTATTTGGCGAAAATGGACACCCGCTACGTTCGACTATCTCGGAGATGGGACCATTATTGCTTGCGCGTATGCTTAATTTGAATGAGACGCAAGAGGGTGTATTAAACATTTGTTTTAAGATTGCTGATGACAATGGATTGTTACTTATTGACATCAAAGATTTGAAAGCCTTGATGCAATATGTTGGCGACAATGCTAAACAATTTACCACCGAATATGGCAATGTGTCTGCTGCCAGCATTGGCGCTATTCAACGTGGTTTGCTTACCCTCGATGGTCAAGGCGGCGATCAATTTTTTGGCGAACCGGCACTTGATTTGGGCGATATGATGCAAACTGAGCGGCGCAAAGGCTATATCAATATTTTGGCTGCCGGCAAACTGATGCAGTCACCGATGCTATATGCCACCTTTTTGCTGTGGATGTTGTCGGAGCTATATGAAAATATGCCCGAAGTGGGTGACCTTGACAAGCCAAAGATGGTCTTCTTTTTCGACGAAGCCCATTTGTTGTTTGATGATGCCCCTGACGCGCTGATGACCAAGATTGAACAAGTGGTGCGTTTGATTCGTTCAAAAGGCGTAGGCGTGTATTTTGTGACCCAAAACCCGCTCGATGTGCCCGAAAAAGTGTTGGGGCAATTGGGTAATCGTGTGCAACACGCTTTACGGGCTTTTACCCCGCGTGACCAAAAGGCTGTGCGGACCGCTGCCGAGACTTTTCGCCAAAACCCAGCCATTGATACCGCCACTGCCATTACCGAACTGCAAGTCGGTGAGGCTTTGATTTCATTTCTCGATGATCGGGGTGCCCCAACAATGGTTGAACGGGCCTTTGTCGTGCCACCTGCTAGCCAAATTGGGCCAGTGACCCCAGCCCAACGCAATAGCATCATCAAAGATTCGCTAGTATATGGGCATTATGAAAAATTTGTTGATCGGCGCTCAGCCTATGAAATTTTAAAGGATAAGACGGTTGAAGAAATGGAAACTGCCGAGCAAGCCAAAAAAGATGCCTTAGCCGCGAAAAAGCAGGCTAAAGAAGATGCCATTCAAGCAAAAGCAGAAGAACGACAACGGCTTGCGGCTGAACGTGAAGCCGAGCGCCAACGACGGTTGGCTGAAAAAGAGGCAGCAAAGCCGAGCATTGCTGAACAATTAATTAGTGGCATGGCCAAGAGCGCTACTCGTAGCGTCGCTTCTTCACTGGGTCGTCAAATCACACGTGGTTTATTGGGCGGTTTGTTAGGCGGCAGCACCAGCAGCCGTAGTCGCTGATAGGTTTTTTATCGCAAACAGCCCGATCATGATCTCATGATCGGGCTGTTTGCGTTGGGCGACAGAACCTTATAAAAGTGGGAGTAGATTTAGATAAATTCCACTAGATGGAATTTATTTGCAATACATCAAAATATGTAATATGATCCGTTATTGTGATTCTATTTAACTTAACTATAACGATTTCGTAGTATCTTATACTTAGAAATACCTACTTAAAAAGTAGGATAAACTACGATATAGTTGTGATTATTTAAACAATTACTAACGTGTCAGGAGGAGAACAGAAGAAAATGTCCGAAAAACTACATCCACAAATTCCAGAACTACAGAAGGCCTTGAAGCAAGGTCGTGTTAGCCGTCGTGAATTTTTGCGCACGGTGACATTGCTTGGCGCTAGCGCTTCATCAGCTATAGCCTTGGCTGCTTGTGCCCCCGCAGCCACGCCAACCCCAGCCCCGAAGCCAACCGATGCGCCTAAGCCAGCAGCTCCGACTGCGGCCCCAGCTGCAACGGCTGCGCCAGCCCCAACAACGGCCCCAGCCCCAACCGCAGTGCCAAAGCCAACTGATGTTCCCAAGCCCGCTGGCCCAGTTGCCTTGTCGGGTGGTGTTTATCGTGGCGGCACCTTGAAAGTGGGTATGCGCGTGCCAAAATTTGATCATGCGGCTCGTTTCTCGTTGGTCTTCGATGCCAACTTGTTCCGTGGTGTATTTGAATATTTGACTGAAACTGGATCAGATAACTTGACTAAGGGCATTTTGCTTGAAAAGTGGGAAGTCAATAAAGATTTGACCGAATGGACACTTTTTATTCGCAAAGGCATTAAGTGGAGCAACGGCGATGATTTTAACGCCGAAGACGTGGTCTTTAACTTTAAAGAATGGCTAAAGCCTGAAACCAAGTCATCGATGCTTGGTTTGTGGGAAGGTTTCTTGAAGCCAGAAGGCATTGTGGTGAAGGATCCCCTCACCGTTGTTTTGAAGCTCGATGCACCCAAGCTTGACGTGCCTGAGACCCTATCACAATATCCGGCCATGATCATGCACCGCAAGTTTGATGGCGATATCAAGAGCTTGAAGAACCCCGGCACTGGCGCCTATAAGATTGACGAAATCAAGATTGGTGAGCGCGTAAAGGTGAGCCGCCGCGATGGTTATTGGCAAAATGGCAAAGATGGCAAAGCATTGCCATATTTGGATGCCATTGAATACATTGACCTCGGTGAAGATGAGACCGCTTATATCAACGCTTTGATTGGTGGTCAACTCGACACCTTGTATGAGCCATCTGTCGATGCCGTAGCCGCATTTAAAGGTAAGAAGAATATTGTGACCGAGGCTATCGTCACTGGTCAGGCCCGTGTATTGCGTATGCGTGTAGACAACGATCCATGGAAAGATGCCAAGGTTCGCAATGCATTCAAGGCTGTGCAAGACCGTGCCGCCATTAACGACAAGGCTTATTTCGGTCAAGGTGCTTTGGGTTCAGACTTCCATGTCGCCCCAGTTCATCCAGAATATTCCCCAGTTGAGCCACCCAAGTACGACCCAGAGAAGTCGAAGAAGCTATTGGCCGAAGCCGGCGTGAAGACTCCGCTCAAGGTCAAGCTTTCAGTTGGCACAGGCTGGAAAGATGTCGTGTCGTATGGTGAATCGTTGAAGGAAACTGCCAAAGCCGGTGGTTTTGATGTTGAACTCGACAGTATGCCTAACAGCGCCTATTGGGACAAATGGACCGAAGTGCCAGCCGGTATCACGCCTTGGACACATCGTCCCTTGGGCATTACTGTATTGGCTTTGGCCTATATTGCCGATAAGAATGGTAAACCAGTGGCATGGAATGAAAGCCGCTGGGTGGATGAAGAGTTTAGCAAGTTGCTCAAGCAAGCCCAAGGCACTGCCGATGTAGCTGCACGCAAGGCTCTTATGAAAGACATTCAACGCATTCAACAAGAGCGCGGCTCGGTGGCAATTGCAACTTGGATGCCTATCTTCGCAGCGCGGGCAACAACAGCGATGAACTTGAATACGCACCCAACCAGTTTCCAATTGTGGCGCGAAGCATATATCGATCCAACCAAGAAGGCGTAGTTTGCATATGATGGACTCGCTGTTTTAACGAGCGATTGAGCAAAAAGGCGGGCGTTTACCCCGCCTTTTTGTTTTCTAAAATTAGGGTTTGATATGGTAAATTTTATTACTCGTAAAGCTTTTTCATTATTATTGACATTGTTATTGGCATCTCTATTGGTGTTTTTCTTTCTTGAAATCGCACCGGGTAATATTGCCATTAACTCATTAGGTAACACCATTACGCCCGAACAAGAGGCTTCATTTAACGCCCAAAATGGCTTAGATGAGCCTGCTACCACTCGCTACATTCGATGGCTGATTGGTAGTGACGGTGCCGGCCAAAGCGCCGTCGGCAAACCGCTCACACGGTTATATGACCCTAATAACCGTCAATATAGTTGGTGGGCGGTCGATACAGATGGCACCTTATATCAAAATTACACCCAAGATGGCGAAACAATGATTCGGGTAGAGTATCAACCCGATGGTAGTTTGATTGAAAAACCAATGGGGCCAGAAGTGTGGAAAACAGATGCCGATGGGTTTCCGATTTATTGGGGCGTGACCCGTGAAGGGCAAGCCGCGATGTGGGTAAAAGGCGAGAAATTAGAAAGTTGGGTATTAACCAAAGCGGCATGGAAAAATACCGCCGGTGCACCCCGCAAATATATACCACTGCAAAAAGGGTTATTACGTGGTGATCCGGGTGTGTCATTTTTTACAGGCCGCCCTGTAATTGAAACACTGCTCACTCGTATTAAGAATACGTTGCTTTTAGGCGGTATCGCATTTGCGGTTGTTATGCCTTTAGCTTTGGCATTGGGTATGTTGGCTGGATTAAACGAAGGCACATGGATTGACCGATTTCTATCGACGACAAGCTTATTGGCCACCGGCACGCCCGAATTTGTAAGCGGGATTATGTTAATTTTGATCTTTGCGTTGTGGCTTGATTGGTTGCCGGGCGCTGTTGTCATCACTAACGATAATTCGCTATTTGAACAGCCGTCGATGTTGGTGTTGCCTGTCATGACCTTGACCCTGATTGAGTTGGGTTATGTGCTGCGTATTACTCGTACCAGTATGGTCGAAGTGATGCGCACCAACTACATTCGCACCGCCCAACTTAAGGGGTTATCACGCTGGCAAATTGTGTTTAAACACGCTTTCAAAAATGCCATGATGGCTCCCATCACCATTATTATTCAACACGTTAATTGGCTTATTGG
>CAMDWA010000067.1 GCA_945877855.1 Thermoflexus hugenholtzii JAD2
CAGCGGTCAATAGCGCCTTAGAGAACGACCCCAGCATATTGAATTCTGACCCCTACGGCGAGGGTTGGCTCATTCGGCTCAAACTCACTGCTGCCCCCGAGCTTAACATATTGCTTAATGCCGATGCCTATGCTGAATTGCTAAAGGCCGAAGAGCATTCGGCGTAATGTGTTATTAACTGATGCCCCCGCAATCGCCGTCGTAGAGACGCGCCACCGGCGCGTCTTCTTTGATGTGGCAAAAAATAGACGCGCCGCCAATTAGACGCGCCACCGGTTAGACGCGCCACCGGTTAGACGCGCCACCGGTTAGACGCGCCACCGGCGCGTCTCTACAAGTTAAATTTGTAAAAACCAATGAGCAAGGTAACACAAGTCGGACGATATCGCATTAAGTCGTTGATTGGGCGTGGCGGCATGGCCGAGGTGTATTTGGCGCACGACCCGCAATTTAACCGCGATGTGGCGGTTAAGCTGATCACGGCGGTCTCGGCCTTTGATGCCGATTCACGCGCCCGCTTTGCGCGTGAGGCGCGGGTGATTGCCTCGCTCGAACACATCGCCATTTTGCCGGTGTATGACATGGGCGAGCAAGACGGTCAGCCCTATTTGGTGATGCGCTATGTGACCGGCGGCAGTATGGACCAGCGGCTGACCAAAGGCAGCCGCTATCGCCTTGATGAGATTGCCGCCATTCTGCCGGGCTTGGCTTCGGCGCTCGATTATGCCCACAGCCGAGGCATTGTGCATCGCGATTTAAAACCGGCCAATATTTTGTTTGCCGCCGAGGGCCAAGCCTTGTTGGCCGATTTTGGCTTGGCCAAAGATGTGCAGGCCACCCTGATGTTGTCATCGACCGGGGTGGTGATGGGAACCCCGGCCTATATGAGCCCCGAACAAATTAGGGCGCTGCCCACCGCCCCGCCCGATGGGCGTAGCGATCTTTATTCGTTGGGGGCCACCTTGTTTTATGCCCTCACTGGGCGCTTGCCTTACGAGGCTGATACGGTGTTTGGCATGATGGAGGCGCATTTACGCGCCCCCGTGCCCGATATTTGCCGCCTTAACCCGGCCTTGCCCAAGCCGCTGCAAGCCGTGTTTGAGAAGGTGATGGCCAAAGCCCCAGCCCAGCGCTATGCCACAGCCCGCGCCTTGAATGAGGCCTTGCAGACCGTAACGCAGCCTGCACAGGGGGCGAAGGCGCGGGTGATGCCGGTGGCGTCACCGCTAATGCCGGTGGCTAGGCCGTTTTACCGCCGTCGGGCGATATTGTTGAGTGGCGGCGGTTTGGTGCTGTTGGGGGCGGGGGCAGCCTTGTCGCCGTTGTTGGCTGCGCCTGCGGTAACCCCAACGCCACGCACTAATACCCCGCTGGCTTTACCTTCGGCGACTTTATTACAGCCCAGCGCTGTGCCAACGTCTTTGCCAACAACAGTGCCGCCGACTGCGTCCCCAGTGCCAACCTTGGTGCAAGCAAGCCCTTCGCCAACGGTATTGCCACCGACAGCAACCTTGGTATCACCAACTGCCACGCCTGTGCTAGCAAAACCAACGGCTTTGTCGACTTCAACTATAGTGCCTCCAACCTCTGTGCCAACTGTGGTTCAGCCTAGCAATCCTTTGTTGCTGACTTTGGCAGCGGGTCTTAGCATTCAACTGGTGCGCATCCCAGCCGGTGAGTTCATCATGGGGCGGAATAATGGATTTGATAGTGAAAAGCCCCAACATCGGGTTAACCTGCCAGAATATTGGATTGGCAAAACACCGGTCACGGTGGCCCAGTTTGCGGCTTTTGTGCGGGCGACAGGTTATAGTGCTGATGCAAACGCCTTGCGTAGTGGCAAAGACAATCATCCGGTCAATTATGTCAGTTGGCTTGATGCACAGGCCTTTTGCAAATGGGCCAGTGAGCTGCTGAAGCGCACGGTTCGCTTGCCCAGCGAGGCTGAATGGGAGAAGGCAGCCCGTGGCACCGATGGGCGCACTTACCCATGGGGCGAGGCTGCCCCAGACAAGAATCGCGCTAACTATGGTGGTAATATTGGCGATACCACCCTAGTTGGGCAATATAGCCCGCAAGGGGACAGCCCTTATGGTTGTGTCGATATGGCCGGGAATGTTTGGCAATGGACAAACAGTCTATATAAACCTTACCCATATAACGCGAATGATGGTCGCGAAAATAGTTCAGATACAGGCGGGCGCGTGGTGCGCGGCGGTTCGTTCTGCTACAATGAAGACAACCTGCCCTGTGCCTACCGCTTCAACAACAATCCGGCCTACCGCCACTTCTACAACGGTTTTCGGCGTCTTGCGTCCCCCATCTCCTAGCTCTGTCACTTTGTGGCGATGTGCTCTGAATCTCTGATGAGGGCGTAAGCCTGCTCTGGCCTCTGAACCAGCGGGGTTTGGGGCGTTAGCCCCAACGAAAATTTTTTTTTGGGATCGACTGGTATTCAGATTTTCGCCGATTTCAGCCTATTGATGGGGTAAGGGCACGGCATGTCGTGCTTAACCCGTCATCTCCGCGAACGCGGAGATCCACAATGTGGCCGGTCAAAATTGCGGCAAACCAGTCAACCGATGCCTGTCTGGTTATAGATTCCCGCTTTCGCGGGAATGACGAGGCGACTTTTGAACAGCCTTGTATGTCTTTTTAATGTGACATTGTCAAGATAAATACGACGTTATAATTACACCCATGTCATTATTAACCATTCAACTCAAGGAAAATGTGTTTGAATCCTTAATGTCATACGCACGAATGCGTAAGCAAACCCTGCAAACCATTACCGAAGAAGCACTGGAAAGCTATATTGCCATGCAGTTGGTGGCGACTGAAACAGATGATGCAATTGTCGGGATGATGTCTCTTGGGTCAGATGCCTCAATGGTTGCAAAAGACGTTGCTAAACAGAGTTTGCTTGCCCGATGATGCATTTTATTGCCGATACGAGCTTTGTTGTCGCCCTCATCAATGCTGACGATCAATATCATCAGCAAGCAAAAACACTTTATCGCGCTATTAACAGTGTTATTTTGCCATATATTACATTGGCTGAAATTGCATATTTTGTGCAACACAAAAAAGGCGTAATGGCCTGGTCATTGTTTCTAAAGAAACTACCTGATAGCAAATTTCAATTGGAATGTCCAACTACAGATGATCTCGTGCGGAGCGCCCAAATTCTTGATATTTATGCTGATACACGCATAGATTTTGTCGATGCTACTGTAATCGCCATCGCCGAACGCTTCAATATCACCAAAATCCTTACGTTAGACCGTCGTGATTTCTCAATTGTTCGTCCTACGCACTGTATTGCATTTACATTGTTACCCTAGATCATGCTACTTATGACGCAATAGACGTGGAGGAAATTTAATTGTATGGAGATGATGATCAACCATTTAAGACCTATTCGTAGCGAGGCCGACTATGATATTGCGCTTAAGCAGATCGAAAATTTATGGCATGTGGCAGATGATTCGCCAGAAGGCGAATATTTAGAGATACTCGTAACCTTGGTGCAAGCCTATGAAGCCGCACATCACCCTATCCCGCCACCTGACCCTATTGAAGCCATTTTGCATGAGATGGAAAGCCGGGGATTGACTCGTAAAGACCTCGAACCGAGTATCGGGTCGCGTGCCCGGGTGAGTGAGGTTTTAAACCGCAAGCGCCCCTTGACCTTGCTGATGATTCGGAAACTTCAGCGCAATTTAAAAATAACCGCCGATGTGTTGGTGCAGCCCTATCAATTAGCATGAAAGAGGGGATTAGGAATTTACGATCGCCCCAAATCAGTCACTCATGACCTCTTCAATCCCTAATCCCTAATCCCCAATCCCACACCCCCTACTTCACCTCAATCTTCGCCACCAAGCCCTTTGGCTCGCCGCCGAGGCGTTGGCCGGGCGCGAGTTGGCTGGGTTGCCAACGACCGGCAGCGCCCGCGCCGTCATAGCGCAAAACCAGATGGTCGCGGGTGGCCTCGTGTTGCAACTCGGTGTATTGTTTGCCAAATAAGGGTGTGTCGTAGCCCAATTGGGCACGCACCGCCTCACACACATTTGGCACAAAGGGCGAAAACAGCACACTGAGCGAATCGATGACCCGTGCCGCGACATAGAGTTGTGTGCCAGCACGGGCGCGACCTTCGTCGCCGGTCTTAATCATCTTCCACGGGGCTTGCTGGTCAATGTAAACATTGGCCGCCGTCGCCAATTCGAGCACCAAACCGAGCGCCTCACGCAACCGCACCCCATTCAGCGCCTCGCCCACCGTCTCAAAGGCGCGTTCACTGGCGGTAATCAGGTCACGGTCGGCTTCCGTCAATTCACCCGGCTGCGGTATCGCGCCGCCAAAATTCTTCCAAATTTGGCTGAGGGTGCGTTGCGCCAAATTGCCCCATTTTGCCAAAAGCTCGCCATTGTTGGCTTGCACAAAGCCATCAAAGCTCCATTCGGCATCGCGCTGTTCGGGCATCACCTTGGTCAGGTAAAACCGCACCGCATCGGCCCCATATTTTTGCGCCAAATCGAGCGCCTCTAGGCTTACGCCTAGGCTCTTGCTAAATTTTTGCCCGCCAAAATTCAAGTATTGGTTGGCTGGCACATCATAGGGTTGCTTAAAAATGGGCGCATCGCCGGGGCGTGGGGCATCGGCCCCCACCAATTGCCTCATGCCAAACAAAATACCTTGCCACAATACGGTATGAAACAAAATATTGTCTTTGCCAATAAAGTTGTAAATTTTGACGCTGTCATCGGCGGCTTGGGCATACCAAAAATCCTTCCACGCTTCGGGCTGGCCCAACACTTTGGCCCATTCGACCGTAGCCGTGAGGTAGCCTAACACCGCCTCCCACCACACATAAATACATTTGCCCTCGTTATTTGGCACCGGGATGGGAATGCCCCAAGTTAGGTCACGGGTAAAGGCGCGTGGGTTGAGGTCTTTGGCAAAATTGCGTGCAAAATTCAGCACTTGAGGTCGCCAATAGCTGTCTTTGTCGCTCAGATATTGGGTGATTTCGGCGCTCGATTTGGGCAGATCCCAAAAATAATGTTCGCTTTCGCGGATCTCGAGTGTGTCGTTTTCAACATTGCGGTTGCGTGGGTTGATTAGCTGCACCGCGTCGAGCAAATTGCCGCAGGTGTCGCATTGGTCGCCACGTGCTTTGTCGTAGCCACAAATGGGGCAGGTGCCTTCGACCAAGCGGTCTGGCAAGAATTTTTGTTGTTTGATCGAGAAGATCTGCTTTTGTTTGGCGGTGTATAAATAGCCGTTGTCTTGCAAACGGGTAAACATTTGCTGAGCAATGGCGTGATGATTTTCGGTGTCGGTATGGGTATATAAATCGAACGTGATGCCGAGGGTTTGCCAAGTTTGCAAAAAACGCTCGTGAAAATGCTCAAACACAGCGCGTGGGGTGGTGCCCTCTTTGTCGGCCCGCACCACAATCGGCGTGCCGTGCGAGTCGCTGCCGCTCACCATCACCACGCGGTTGCCTTTAAGCCGCTGAAAACGCGCAAAAATATCGCCGGGCAGATAGGCCCCCGTGATGTGCCCTACATGCTGGTCGCCATTGGCATAGGGCCATGCCAGACATACGAGAATATTTTCCATGATTTACCTCCGATAAAAAATAAAAAAACCGCCCGCGTTGTGCGCGGGCGGTTAAACCTACTAATGCTAATGCTGTGTGACTCAGATGTTTGTTTTAAATGCGACAACGGTTGTAAAACAACGGTTGCCCAACAAGACTGCATTAGCCCGCGCGCATGATTACGCCGGGCATCATCATTGTGTAAAAGCAAACAAATGTCGTCACAGTTGATTTAGTATACCACTGGGGAAAGTGCAAAGTGAAAAGTAAAAAGTAAAAAGGTTGCGTAGCCTTTTTACTTTTTACTTTCCACTTTTCACTTTTCACTTCCTATTTGGGTTGTGTGGCAATTTGCTCTTCAAACTTGGCGACGAGGTCTTTCTTGGCCTTGCCGGCTTTGTCGAAGTCATATTCCACCAACTTAATATCGCTCAGTTTGACGGCGCGGGGGTGAACCTTGGCATCGGGGTTGGTTGGCAATTGATAGGCCTTGGCTTGCCCGCCCAATTCTTGCGCTTCGGGGGTCAGCGCCCAGTCAATCCACAACTTGGCTTCAACCGGCTCTGGGCCGCCCTTTACCAAACCCATTGCGCCGATCTCATAGCCGGTGCCTTCTTTGGGGAAGCTCACGACCAAATCTTTGAAACCGCTGTCGATGGCGGCCACACAGTCGTGCGAGAACACGATACCAACGGCGGCCTCACCCTTGCCGACGGTTTGGGCGGGGGCTACACCGCTCTTGGTGTATTGGAACACATTGGGATGCAATTTCTTGAAGTAGGCCAAGGTTTTGGCTTCATCAAAGTTGTTTAGCGTCATTTGGGTCCATACGGTGGTATAGCTGGTGCCGCTGGTGGCAGGGTGGGCGATGCTAAATTTGCCCTTCAGCTTGTCCGAAGTCAAGTCATCCCAACTGGTTGGCACGGGCATACCAATCTTCTTGAGTTCTTCTTGGTTAGAACAAATGCCGAGCGCACCGACGTAAACCCCAGTCCAGAAACCTTCTGCATCCTTTTGCTTGTCGCTGATCTTGGCGGCGGCGGGTGATTTATAGGCCTCGAGCACGCCATCTTGTTTGGCTGCCACGAAACCATCGGCAGGGCCACCCCACCAGACGCTGTATTCGGGGTTGCTCTTGGTGGCGCGTAGTTTGGTGGCGGCTTCACCGCTGCTCAGGCGCACAAAAGTGGTCTTGATGCCGGTTTTGGCTTCAAAGGCTTTGGTTTGCACGGCGCACCATTCTTCGGTGACGGTGCAAAGCACGGTCAACTTTTTGCCTGTTGAGGCAGCCGGGGCGGCAGGGGCGCTAGTCGCGGCTGCGGGTTTGGCTGGCTCGGCTGGCTTGGCGGCGGGGGCCGCAGTTGGGGCGGCACAGGCGCTTAGCACCATTGCCGCTGTGGCGACAAATGTCGCGGTAATTAGGGTTTTGTTTTGCATATTCTCTTCTCCTTAAAAAAAATGAGTGTTAAAAAGGATAAAGGATGAAGGGTGAAGGATGAAGGATTTTTCACCCTTCATCCTTTATTTCCCATTCACTCATTTAACACATACGCTCTATCTGCCGCAAACGACCAAAATACATTGCTGCCTTCGGGCAAAATGCGGCTACTGTCATTATCGACTACGTTTAATTCGGTGTTGCCTGTGCCAAGGTCATATTCCACATTCACCCCATAATAAGTGGTGGTGCGCACTTGGGCGGCAAAATGAGGCGTTGGCAAATCGGCAGCCTGTTCGCTAATCAAAATTGATTCTGGGCGAATGACCAGTGTGGCCGCGCGGTTGGCTTGTAGGCCAGCTTGTGCTGGAACCAACATGCGTTGCCCCAACAATTCAATTTCGGCGCGTTCACCTTTGGGCGTATTATGTAGCGCCAATACGTTGACCGCCACAAAATTGGCACGCCCAATAAAATCGGCCACAAACTTATTGGTTGGGCGCAAATAAATTTCGTGCGGTTTGCCAATTTGCTCGATTTTTCCCGCGTTCATCACTACAATCAGGTCACTCAAGCTCATGGCTTCAGATTGGTCGTGGGTGACATAAACACTGCTAATGCCGAGTTTTTTTTGCAAACGCCGAATTTCGGTGCGCAATCCAACCCGCAATTTGGCATCGAGGTTGGACAGTGGCTCGTCGAACAACAGCACTTTGGGGCGAATGGCGATGGCGCGGGCCAAGGCCACCCGTTGTTGTTGCCCGCCCGATAGCTCGGCGGGGCGGCGGCGTTCGAGGCCGCCCAAATTGACCAAACTGGTCATCTCGCCGACAATGCGTTTGATTTCAGCACCCGATTTATTTTGCAATTGCAAGCCATAAGCAATGTTGTCAAACACACTGAGATGTGGAAAAAGTGCGTAAGATTGAAACACCATCGCCATTTCACGCTTGTTGGGGGGCATATTGGCAATATCGCGCCCATCCAACAAAATGCGCCCATTGGTCGGGAATTCAAACCCCGCAATCATGCGCAACGTGGTGGTTTTGCCGCATCCCGAAGGCCCTAAGAGCGTGACAAATTGGCCTTGCTCAATTCGTAAATTGGCTTTATCTACGGCCGTAACCGTGCGTTTTTCGGGTGTAATGAACGACTTTGTAACGTCTTCGAGGACGAGTGTTCCGACTGGCATATTTCACATTATATGTTGAAAAGTAGACGTTAAGCAATTGTTAAGTGATGCATATTCGCACCGCCCCATCGGCCACCGCAATGACCCAATCGGCCTCGTTTTTGGCTAACACTGTGCCAGCGGCGCTGCCATCGTTGCCATTGGGGATGGGGGCAAGGCGGGCGATGTTATGTATTTCGCCGTCAATGGTGGCCTTGGCGCTGGGGTGGCCCATCATATTTAGCGCGGTGGTCTTGCGCTGCAAAACATGCATTGGCTCATGCCAATCTAGCATGTGTTCGGCTTCGCTAAAGGCAGCGGCGTAACTGGCCTGATCATGTGCTTGAGGTGTGCCGGGGGCACCGGCAATGGCATGCGCAACACCCTCAAAAAAAGTTTTGCCAATCAAGGGCCGCCAAAATTGCATCACATTTTCGGGCGATATTTCGCTGGGCATGGGGGCGGTGTTTTGGCAAATGATGCGCCCAGTGTCAAATTCGGCATCCGTCCAGTGCATCGTGGCCCCCATCGTGTGATATCCCTCATAAAACAGGCGCATTGGGTTGGGGCCGCGATAGGCTGGCAAGGGCGTGGGGTGCAAATTAATCGCGCCCAGCCGCGCTGTTTGAATGATTTCAGGCAAGATCAAATAGGGAAAGCTAAACGAGATGATGAGGTCGGGTTTTAGCTCACGAATGAGGGGCAGCGCAACCGTGCGTAAACGGGTGGTGACCAGTACATCGTGTTCGGGCTTAATTTGGGCCAATACATCTTTATACGATTCGGTGCGGCGTTTGCTTGGCCCGGGCGTGGTGACCACCAACACAATTTTGTTGCCGGTTTGTTCAGCCCATGTTTGGGTTAAACCAAAAGCCACGCCAAGGTTGTTAAACGTAACAATGCGAAGAGGTATGTTTGACATGCTTATATGTTATCGTATTTTGAGACTATAATGAGAATTGTTATAAAATATCCAATAGGGTGTTTGAAGTATCGTTATCGTTGAAATTTATTTTTAGGCAAGGTATGTGATAGGCGCATAGCAAGATAGGAGGAAGTTACATTGGCAATTACAAGACAGATGCAGCCAACACAAAATAATAACGCAGGCAAATTGGCCGCTTTGTTGGGGGTCAAAACCCGTTTTCAGGTGAATGGGGCGTTATGGGGCTATGTTTTTGCCCTGCCCTGGATTATTGGCTTGATTGTATTTTGGTTGGGGCCAATTTTTGCCTCGCTTTATTTTAGTTTTACCGAATATGACATTATTAGCGACCCTAAATGGGTGGGGACAGCGAATTATGTTAAGGCTTTTACCACCGATTCGCAATTTTGGCCGTCGTTGGGCAAGACATTTTATTTCACGGCCTTATTTGTGCCGACCACAATCGTTGGTTCATTGATGTTGGCGATGTTGCTTAATCAAAAATTACGCGGCACCAATATCTTTCGCACCCTCTTTTTTATCCCGCATCTTGTGCCTGCGGTCGCCATTGCAGTTGTGTGGCTGTATCTTATGCATCCGCGATTAGGGCCAATAAACGATTTTTTACGGGCGATTGGGATCGAAGACCCGCCGCGTTGGCTTGGCTCATCCGACACCGCCTTAGAGTCGGTGACGCTGATCAATGTTTGGGCTGCGTTGGGCGGCAACAATATGCTGATTTTCTTGGCAGCCTTACAAGGTGTGCCGCAAGATTTTTATGAGGCGGCAGAGATTGACGGGGCCAACACTAGCCAAAAGTTTTGGAAGATTACGCTGCCGCTCATTAGCCCATCGGTGTTTTTTGTTTTAATCTTGACGATTATTGCCGCACTAAAAGTTTTTACCACCGCCATGATTGCGCCCCAAACACCGGGCGGGCCGTCTTATGCCACGTGGTTTATTTTGGTGCATATTTATCACGAGGCATTTTTATATTTGCGCATGGGCTATGGCAGTGCGTTGTCGTGGGTATTGGCCGTTATTTTGATCGTATTTACCATCATTCAAAATGTAACCGCCAAGCGCTGGGTGTATTATGAGAATGAGTAGTAAACGCACTTTTAACCCCGCACGGCTGACACGCGATGTCGTGCTTTATGCAATCTTGATGGTGCTTGTGGTGGTATTTGGGTTCCCGTTGTTATGGACTCTGAGCGCTTCGCTTAAGACCATCCCCGAATTTGCCGAATATCCGCCCAAACTATTTCCGATTAGCCCACAATGGATTAATTATTGGACCGTGCTTAATACGCCACGTGTGCCAGTGCTGACATGGTTGCTTAACTCGAGTTTGGTGGTGGTTTTAACTACCATCGGCACAACCTTAACCTCGGCGTTGGTGGCTTATTCATTCGCCCGTTTTAACTATCGTGGGCGCGATTTTCTGTTTTTTATCACACTCGCTACCATGACTTTGCCCGCTCAGGTCACCCTCATCCCACAGTTTATTTTGTTTTTCAAAATGGGCATGATGAACACGCTTTACCCTTTATGGGTTCCGGCGTGGTTTGGGGGTGGGGCCTTTGGCATTTTTATGTTGCGCCAATTTTTTAAAAGCATCCCGCGTGATCTTGACGAGGCGGCTTTGATCGACGGCGCGGGTTATCCACGCATTTTCTGGTCGATTTTATTGCCTTTGCTTGGCCCAGCCCTTGCTACGTTGGCTATCATTACCTTTATCGCCAGTTGGGGTGATTTTCAAAACCCGTTGCTTTATCTCAACTCGCCCGATAAATTTACCGTATCGATTGGTTTGCAATTTTTTAATAATGCGCCCGAAGTCGGCGGTGTTCCTATGCGACACCTGCTGATGGCGGCCTGTGTTATGTCTATGATTCCCACCGTCGCCATTTTCTTTATCGGCCAGCGCTATTTTGTGCAGGGCGTGGTGATGAGTGGGTTAAAAGGTTGAATTAGTGGAAAGTAGAAAGTGTAAAGTGACAAGTAAAAAGTGAAAAGTAAGATTTAGTCTTTACACTTTGCACTTTCTACTTTCCACTTGTCACTTTGCACTTTGCACTGAATAAATAGAGGAGTAAAAAAATGAGTAAATTAACAAGAAGACAGATTTTAAGAGGGGCCGCCACCGTAGGGATGGGGGCTGTTGGGGCTGGGTTGTTGGCAGCTTGCCAAAGCGCACCCACACCCGCGCCCGCCGCCGCACCCAAGCCCGCTGAACCCGCTGCCAAGCCCAATGCGCCTGCCAGCAACGCCGAATTAAAGCTACAGGCTTCGGTGGTGCCGCTTGGCCTCATGGCGATTGAATTTGGTAAGCGCTTCCAGCAAGATAAAGGCATTAAGGTCACAGTCGAAGAGACCATTTATGCCGAAATTGAGCAAAAGACCCAAACCGGCTTTATCTCTGGCACCTTGCAAGATGTGGTGTATGGTCATCACCGTTGGCTATTTACCAACTTCTTAAAGGGTATTTACTTGGCAATCGATAACTACATCAAGTCAAGCCCACCCGATAATTTTGGCGACATCTCGCCCAGCCTGATGACGAGCAACTCGTTAGATGGCAAGAGTTTCAGCTTGCCCGATGTCGTGCATCCGGGTGGCAATATTGCCGTGAGCTACAACAAAAATATTCTCAAAGAAAAAGGCTTGCCCGAACCCAAGGCTGGCTGGACCTTTGATGATTGGACCAAACTGGCCAAGGCTGCCGCCGATCCCAAGAAAGGTATTTTTGGCATGACGCTGGACGGTGACAATTCGTTGCACTATTACAGCAACCTTGCACGCAGCTTCGGCGACAAAGGCGCACGTGATGGTTGGCTGTTGGACGAAGAAGGCAAGAAGATTAGCTTTAACTCTGCTGCCCATAAAGAATTTGGTGAGTGGTATGCTCAATTGAAGGCCGACCGAATTGTGGCCCGTGTTGCCGACTTTATCGATAAGTCATCGCTCAATGTGTTTACGGCGGGCTTGTCAGCCACCCATGCCGGTATTGTTGGCAGCGTGGCCGATGCCTTGGCAAAGACTGCTGGTAAGTTTGAAATGGATGCCGTCTTGTTGCCGGTTGGCCCCAAAGGCCGCCAAGGCACATGTTATTCGGGCAATCAATGGATGATTAATGCCAAGACCAAGTATCCGGCTGAATCATGGGAATTGCTCAAGTATTTGGCATCGACCGAAGCCGGTGTGTATTTGGTGACCGAAGGCAAAGTGCAGCCAAATGGCCGCAAGTCGGCTTGGGCCGATCCACGGGTGACCAAGGTCAACCGCATGTTTGGTGTGGCTGCTGATCTGTTGGCGGCTGGGGTCGAGAAGTTCCCAATGCCGAACAACACGCGCTTTACCGAAGCCAACAATGCCTTCGCCGCCGAAGTCGATCAGATTTGGGAAGGCAAGAAGAAGTGGGCCGATCACGCGCCTGAAGTCGACAAGAAGGTGCAAGCCGTCTTGGATTTGGCACGCCCGTAAGCCGTTTTTTTTATTGAAATGGTATCTTTTCAATAAAGTGGGTCAAATAAAATAAATTTTTGTCAAAATCACGATATGGCCGTTAATGGCATGAGCTTTGCCCATGCCATTAACGGCCATATCGTGATTTTGGCTTTATGTCTTTGGGGTTTACTCTGTGGTGATGAAGGCTCACACAGATGCATATGCTTACACAAATCATCCTTGTCGCCCTGTTTATTACCCTTGCGCTGCCGCTGGCGCTTTATGTTGGTTCGTTAGATTGGTCAAGGAAGCACACGAAAAAGGTGACAAGCTTGCCCGAATTTTCGGCCAAAGCCGATTCGGGCCAATATCGCTTAGCCGCCAATGGCTTAGAGTTTGTGTTGCGGGTTGCGGGTATGCAAAACACCGGCCAAAACCTAATTTTGCTGCATGGGTTTCCAGAATCATCGTTGATGTGGCAGGCCTTGCTCATCCAAGCCGCCCAAGCTGGGTATCGGGTTGTGGCCTTTGACCAACGCGGCTATAGCCCGATGGCTCGACCCAAGAACGTCGGCGATTATCAATTGGCAGCCTTGTCGGCGGATGTTTTGGCCGTGGCCGATGCGGTTGGCTTTGAGCGCTTTCACTTGGTGGGTCATGATTGGGGGGCCGTTGTTGGTTGGCTCACAGTAATGAACAACCCGCAGCGGGTTCAAACATGGACGGCGCTTTCCATTCCGCATATTGGGGCGTTCTTTGATGCTGTTATCAACGACCCTGAACAAGCCAAGCGCAGCCGTTATTTTTCATTTTTTCAACGGCCTTATTTGCCTGAATTTTTATTGACGATTGCTGGGCAACGCAATCTGAAAAAACTGTTGGCGGCGTTACCCCAAAGCCACAAAGAGGAATATTTTGCCATTTTGGCTGAACCCGGCGCATTGACCGCGCAATTAAATTGGTATCGGGCGATGGATGTGTTAGCCTATGCTCAGCAAAAAACTTTCGAGCGTGATATTTATTGCCCGACGCTTTTTATTTGGGGGCGTAACGATGGCATTATTGCCGAATCGGTGATTGCCAAGCAAACGCGGTTTATCAAGGCAGCTTACAAGGGTCTCGCATTTGACACAGGGCATAATTTGATGCAAAGCAAAGAAAATCAGGTAATTGCAGCTATTTTAGAGCACCTGACCTAGCCATAGCAAATTGAAAATTTTGAGGTTCATTAACTAACAACAACTAACAACACTCCTATGAAAAAAACAGATCGTAACGCCCTGCTTGTCCTTCCCATTTTGATTGTCATCGGCCTTCTTTTCGCCTATTCGGGTAGCCAAGGCAGCAGCATGTTGGCCGGATACCCGTTATTTGGATTGCTGATTGGATTGGCTTTTCTCATCCAGTGGGTTGTTTTTATTCCATCGTATTTGAATCAGACCGAAAAATTTTTCGACTTAACCGGCAGCCTGACCTATATTTCTATCACTGTGTTGGCAGTTATGTTTAGCGCTGGGGTGGATGGGCGGGCCATGCTATTGGCGGCACTCGTCATCATTTGGGCGGTGCGGCTCGGCACATTTTTGTTTAGCCGTATCAAACAGGCTGGCAAAGATGATCGTTTTGATGCGCTAAAGCCTTCGTTTTTTCGTTTTCTGAACGTCTGGACGATTCAAGGCTTGTGGGTCACTTTTACGATGGCGGCGGCCTTGGTCGCCATTACTACCACCACCCGTAAGCCGCTAGATCTCTTCGCCATCATTGGCTTCGTCGTGTGGCTGATTGGCTTTGTCATTGAGGTGGTGGCCGATGCGCAAAAGCGAGCCTTTAGCGCCAACCCTACCAACAAGGGTAGGTTTATCCAATCGGGCTTATGGGCACGCTCGCGCCACCCCAATTATTTTGGCGAGATTGTGTTGTGGGTGGGTGTCGCCATCATTGCTTTGCCGGTTTTGCAAGGTTGGCAATGGGTTGCGCTTATTTCGCCGGTTTTTGTCACTTTGTTGCTCACTCGTGTCAGCGGTGTGCCGTTGCTCGAGGCCAAAGCCGATAAAAAATGGGGTGGGCAAAAAGATTATGAGGCTTATAAACAAGCCACACCCGTTTTGATCCCTCGTTTATAACAGCAGATAACCCGAATAGGGGATGCTGTATGATAGCTTGTTATATGATGAATCTAAATGGCAAATGGGCCTTGGTTACTGGCGCAAGCCGAGGGGTGGGGCTGCATATTGCCACCGCGTTGGCTGATCTTTCTTGCAATGTTGTGTTGCATAGCCGCAGCAAAGAACACACTGCCGACCTTGCGGCTAAGCTCAAACAAAAAGGGGTATCCGTTATTACGGTCGCCGCCGAGCTTGATGATCAGCATCAGGTTGACGCGATGTTGAATGAGGTGCTGACCCAAGTGCCACATATCGACATTTTGTTCAATAATGCCGCCATCATGACCCCCTATCGCGCTGACCCTTGGCAAACCACCGCCGAAGACCTGCGTAAAAGCTTCGAGGTCAATGTCATTAGCCTTGCGCGTATTTGCAACCGCTTGGTGCCGCTCATGCTGCAACAAAAATGGGGGCGTGTCATCAATCTTACGTCGGGTATTGCCAATCAACCCCAACTAACCGCATATGCCATTTCAAAAGCCGCCGTCGATAAATATGTGCGTGACTTCGCCTCTACTTTGTCTGGCTCAGGGGTCATGATGAATTTATTAGATCCGGGTTGGTTACGCACCGATTTGGGTGGCCCAAATGCGCCGGGCGAGCCAGCCAGTTGCATCCCCGGTGCATTGGTTCCAGCCTTGTTAGATGATGGCATTAGCGGGCGTTTCTTTCGTGCCCAAGATTATGCTGGCATGTCGATTGCCGATGCGCTTGCGCTGGGTTTGAAGTAGGGGCATCTTCAGTAGCTGTGATTTTGGATAAGGCAAAGCTCGTGCCATCGCCCACCGTTTCTGAGATTCGGTCAATGCTTTCTTGTGTGCGTAGCAATAGGTTGGATTCTCATGAATGGCGATCAGGGCATTGCGGATGTAGGGGAATGTCTTTAAATTTCGTGTCGATTTTCCAAAAATCGCGGCACAAAATTAACCTGCCGCAAAATGGTGGTGCTGGGGTAACAATCGACGGCGCTGATGCTGCCAAGGTCGCAGCGCCAGCGCCAATGTTGATTGAGCGGGGTGGACATCCAATGACACAACATGGCTTGAATGGGGCCACCGTGTGTAACGATGAGAATACGTTTGCCGGAAAATTGTGCACCGAGGCGCTGCCATGCCATTTGCACCCGTTGGGCCATCGCCGCCAACGACTCGCCCCCTTGCGGCGCGGTATTAAGCGCGTCTGCAAAACGGGCGCGGGCGTTATCGGGGTAGCGTTGCATCACCTCACGGTAGGTCAAGCCCTCCCAATCGCCATGATTGGTCTCGCGCCAATCGGGGTCGCATACCAGTGGCATGGCACGCTGACCAGCGATGGCGCGGGCGGTGGCCTCGCTGCGGCTAAGGCCGGTGTGAATAACAACATCGACCCGCCGTGCCGCAAAATGCCGCGCCAAAGCCTGTGCTTGCTGCACCCCATACGCCGTTAAAGGGCGGTCAGAATTACCCATATAACGGCGCGTTAGGTTCCAATCGGTTTGCCCATGCCGAATGAGGCATACGCTGCGGGGAATCGACATTTAGGCCACGCCGATATCCCACGCCGATTCGAGGTCTTTGGCCGAATAACGCCGGAATGCGATCACGGTATTGGTGCGTTGAATGCCTTGAATTTTGGCAAGTTGGCCCGGAATCGCGTCGTCGAGTTGGTCATGGTTTTCGAGGCGAATGATCGCCATGAGGTCATGTTCGCCGGTAATGCTGTAAACTTCGACGACATTCGGGATATTAGCGATTTCTTGGGCGACATTGCCGATATGGTTCGGCAGGGTATTGATTAAGACAAAGGCTGTGAGCATGGGAAGGATTATAGCCGTGAGCTTTTAAGCCATGAGCCGTGAGCCATGAGCCGTGAGCCGTGGGCTTTGAGCCATGAGCCATGAGCCGTGGGCTTTGAGCCATGAGCCATGAGCCATGAGCTTTGACTCAAGGCTCATGGCTCAAAGCTCATGGCTCATGGCTCTATAATAAATTATGCAAGATTTTAAAGACTTGAAAGTCTGGCAAAAGGCACATGCTCTTGTATTGGAAATCTACAAAGCCAGTGCAGAATTTCCAAAAGAGGAAGTTTATGGTTTAACGAGCCAAATTAGACGATCTGCGATTTCAATCCCATCAAATATTGCTGAAGGGCGTGGCAGATCAGTGGATGGTGATTTACGTCGTTTTATACACATTGCATTAGGATCAGCAGCAGAGCTTGAATATCAAATCATCCTTAGCAAAGACCTAAACTATCTAAACCCAGTAATAACAACTGACTTACTCAATCGTTTAGCTGAAGTTAGACGCATGTTGATTGCATTTGTGCAAAAGCTTTGAGCCATGAGCTTTGAGCTTTGAGCGGCTCACGGCTCATGGCTCAAAGCCCAAGGCTCAAGGCTCAAGGCTCATCACGGCTCACGACTATAATTCCCTACTGTGTTCGAAATCATCACTAACCTGCATTCGCATACCCCTTATTCAGATGGTGAAGGCTGGCACAGGGAGATTGTGGCGGCGGCGCGGCAGGCTGGGCTAAATGCGGTGGCGGTGACCGACCACAATGTGTTTGTGCATGGGGTCGAGGGTTATTATGAAGGCGTGATGTTGCTGGCGGGTGAAGAGGTGCATGATTGTCTGCGCCGCCCACAAAGCAACCACTGCCTTGTTTATAACGCCAACGATGGCCTTAGCCCATTTGCCGCCCACCCGCAAAAAATGATCGATGAGGTGAAACGGCGCGAAGGCATGGCCTTTGCCGCCCACCCCTACGACTTCGCCAGCCCCATCGATTATGATCTCGGCGGTTACCCGTGGACCGAATGGGAGGTGAAGGGCTTAACCGGCATCGAAATTTGGAATTACATGACCGAATTTAAACGCCGTTTATGGAATTACCCCATCGCGGCGCTGGCGATCTTTTTTCCGTCGTTGTTCATCGCTGGCCCATTTAAAGAAACGCTGCGCAAATGGGATGAGCTGACCGCCAACGGGCAGCGCGTGGTGGCGATTGGCAACGCCGATGCCCACGCCGCCAAGGTGCATAAAGCGTTTATCAAACGGGTCATCTTCGACTACGATTATTTATTTCGCTGCGTCAACACCCATGTGTTGATCGACAAACCCATCACCAAAAATTTTGAGCGCGACAAAAAAATGCTCTACAGCGCCCTCGGCGCAGGCCATTGTTTTGTCGGCTATGACCTGATTGCCCCAACCAAGGGGTTTGTGTTTAGCGCCCGCAGTGGCTCAGACACATTTATGATGGGTGATGAATTTAAGCGGCGCGGGGCGGTCACTTTTCAGGTCAAATGCCCCGCTATCGGCAGCATTCGGCTGCTGCACAATGGGCGCGTCATTGCCAGTGGCTTGGGCCGTGAGCTTGAATTTCACACCGTCGAGCCGGGCGTTTATCGCGTCGAGGTTTATCGCCCGTTTCGGCTGCTTAATCGCGGTTGGATTTTTAGTAACCCAATTTATGTGCGTTGAAGCCAATCTCGATTAAAATTAGATAGATGCAACATCGTCATTTAATCACGCTCGATGAAAAGCAGCCTTTCACATTTGCCGCCATTGATGACATTATCGAACGCGGTGGCATGGCTGATTGGCGTGCATTAGCACATGCTGCCCTAAGTGACAGCAGTGGACAATTGGCCGCAAAAATTTTGCACTTATGCCAAGCCCATGAGCAAGATGATTCACAATCATTTTTGGCATGGCGATCATTTGCTAAAAAAATAAGAACGCACACATGAAAAAGTTGCAGAATGCCGATTTCACTATCCCTCCTCAAGCGTAGGCCAGTAATCTGGCCTACGCTTGAGGAGGGATAGTGAAATCGGCGAAAAACTCAGCTTGAGGCCGCGCTCAATATAGTGCTAAGCGCGATATTAACCCAACAACCGCGCCACACTGTCATACAAAATAGCCGTGCCGATAGGCATGGCGGTCTCGTCAATGTCGAAGGTCGGGGTGTGCCAGTCGCCATGATCACCGTGCGGCATTTTGGTGCCGAGATACAGCATGGCGATGGGGGCAGCCTCGGCAAAAAACGAGAAATCTTCGCCGCCCAAGCCCAATTCATCGGCCCCGCCCACACAGCCCGCGCCCAACATGGCTTGGGCCGAAGCCAACATCGTGCCAAGTATGGCCTCGTCATTCATCGCCACCGGTAATGCGCCGGGCAACCAATGCCACGTGCAACCCGCGCCCATGGCCTGCGCAATGCTCACCACCTGCCCGATGGCCTGCAAAGCACGTTCGCGGGCCTCGCGGCTGCGGGTGCGCAAGGTGCCCACCAAGCGATATTCAGACGGGATGACGTTGTGCGTGTCGCCGCCATGCACCGCGCCGACGGTGAGGGTGGCGGCTTGCATCGGGTCTACATTGCGTGGCACAAGGCTGTAGATAGCGTTGAGCACTTGCCCCAGCACCATGCTCAGGTCAACCGTGCGATGCGGCATACTGGCGTGGCCGCCCGCGCCGGTTAACACACATTCAAAATTATCAACACTGGCCGAGACGGCGGGGTCGTATGACACCACGCCCGCCGGTTGAATGGGGGTGACGTGCAAGGCCAAGACCGCATCAACCCCCGCTGCCGCGCCTGCCGCCGCCATCAATTTGCCACCCGAATCGCCGTTGGCGTCTTGGGTTTCTTCGCATGGCTGAAAGATGAAGCGCACGCCGCCCTGGGTGGGCGGGTATTTGGCAAACAGCGCCGCCGTGCCGATCAGCATGGCGGTGTGGGCATCGTGCCCACAGGCGTGCATTTTGCCCGCCACCTGCGAGCGATAGTCGGCGTCGTTGCTGGCGGCCTCGTGAATGGGCAGCGCGTCCATATCGGCTCGCAGCGCAATCACCTTGCCGGGCTTGCCGCTGTGGATGTCGGCCACGATGCCGGTTTTGCCGATACCGGCGCTGAATTCGATGCCGAGGGCTTGCAGTTCACGCGCTACCAAGCGCGCGGTTTCGTATTCTTCGAACCCCAGTTCGGGGTGTTGATGCAGGCTGCGCCGCCATGCGCTGAGTTGTGGCAGCAGGGTTTTGGCGTGGGCGAGGGTGTCGTTTGGGTCGGTTAACATGCCAATATTATCGTAGAGATGGGGGAGGCGGGGTGTGACAGGGTGACAAGGTGACAGGGTGAAGGGGTGACAGGGGGATGCGCCATGATGAAACGTAAGGGTGAGATGATGTTTATGTTTGGGACGGGGCGTCGCTGGATTGGGCGCTGAGGATGGCGGCGACGGCTGCCGAACGCAGCCCTTCGGCATCGGCCTGCACGGCGGCGAGCCACTGCGACCACACGTCTGGCGGCACTTGCGACTGGATGTTTTGCAGGATGCCGAGAATTTCGCCAACCCCGCTTTCATCGCCAATGGCCTGAAAGATGCCAGCGGCCTGCCCCCATGCGGCGATGGCGGCATCGTAGGCTTTGAGCGACAGCAAGGCTTCGGCTTGATCTTGTAACGCCAAGGCTTGCCCCCAAAGACTTTCAATTTGGCGATAAATATTCAAGGCCTGATCGGTCAATTGCAATGCTTGGGTGTGGGATTGCGCCATTTGCGCCGTGCGCCCCATTTCTAACAAAGCTGCCGCAACGCCCAAAGCGTTTTGAATTTCGGTATGAATTTGCAGTGCTTGGGCATAGGAAGCAAAGGCCGCCTCAAATTGTTGCTCCGTTCGCAACACATTGCCCAACGCATTCAACACGTTCGCTTCGCCCAGCCTATCCTCGATGGCGCTGACAATCGCCAACGCCCGCTCATAGTCGGCCCGCGCCCCCGCCAAATCATCCACCCGCATCTTCAAGTCGCCCAACGCTTTCAACACATTCGCTTCGCCCAGCCTATCCTCGATGGCGCGATAAATCGGCAAGGCCCGCTCATAGTCGGCGCGCGCCCCCGCCAAATCAGCCACCCGCACCTTCAAGTTGCCCAACGCTTGCAACACGTTCGCTTCGCCCAGCCGAAACTCAATTGCTCGATAAATCAGCAGGGCATGCTCATAGTCGGCGCGCGCCCCCGCCAAATCATCCACCCGCACCTTCAAGTCGCCCAACGCTTTCAACACGTTCGCTTCGCCTAAGCGCCCCGCAGGGTCGCCCCGATCCTTGATGGCGCGATAAATCGGCAAGGCCCGCTCATAGTCGGCCCGCGCCCCCGCCAAATCATCCACCCGCACCTTCAAGTCGCCCAACGCTTGCAACACATTTGCCTGTGCGCCACGGCCCTGTGGGTCGCCGCGGTCAAGCAGGTGTTGGCAGGCGGCATCGGCTTCTTGCAGCCAAAGCAGGCCGCGCGTGGCATTGCCGCTCAGTTGGGCCAATTGCCCCAAGTAATAGCCCAGATCGCCAAGCGGTTGGCCGACCGCCAAACGGCTGGGCGCAAAGCACAACGCCACGTTGGCGGCGTGCAGGTTTAGCCAGCCATTCACATTACCAAAGTGAACGCGGTTGTGGCGCAGGCCGTCATACAGCCCTTCGACCCACGCCGCAAAATGTTGGGCGATGCACTTGGCAAAGCCAGCGCGTTGGGCGGCTGTCAGTTTGCCTTCGGCATAGTTGCCCACCATTGGCACGGTGCTGTAATGCTCAGCCCCATCCTGCAACAGAGCCGCGCGTCCGTGCGCCTCTACCAAGGCCTTACGACGCAATTCAGCCAAGGGGTCGGCCTGCCACGTCTCATCCTCCCACACTTCGCTCAGGTCGTGCGCCAGCGCCCCGGCGGGTAACATGCCCAACAGACCCAACAGCCGCCCAGCATCGGGGTGTTTCAGTTGCTCCCAAGACAAATCGAGCGAAATGACTTGGCTGGTATAGCGGTCTAAATCGTCGGCGGGCACACGTTGGTCACGAATGGCAGCGATGCGGCGGGTTTCGACCTCATGTGTGATCTCGGCCAGCCGCCGCTCGGCCACTTGGGCCGCCATAATGCGCAGGGCATTGGGGTGGCCCGCCAAAAAGCCCAACAGCGGGTGCTGGGCCAAGGTCTTTAGCACAGCGCCCCAAGCCGTCAAACCCAATTCACGCGCCAGTTTGTTGAGGGTGGCTTCGTCTAGGCTGCGGGCAAATAACTCGGCGGCGGGCCACGGCTGCAAGCCGCGCAACAACAACACGCCTTCGTCCCAACTGCCCAGCTTGGTCAATTGTTCGCGGCTGGTGATGCACAGCGTCAGCCCGGGGCAGTTGTCGAGCAAGGTTTGCAATAGCGCCCGCACCTCGCGGCGCTGTGGGCCAGCCAGCACATCTTCGAGGTTGTCGATGAGCAGCAAACAACGTTTGTCACGCAGGGCGCGTTGTAGCTGCGGCAGCGTCTCGGCCTTGATCGCCAATGGCTCGGCCAGCACATCCACGATTGCCAACAACACTTCGTCTTTACTGCTCAGACCGCGCGTCGGCACAAAATACACACCATGCTCAAAGCGTTGCTTGGCTTGGGCGCTGCGTTCATACACATAACGCGCCGCCTCGACCGCCAAGGCGGTTTTGCCAATCCCGCCCATGCCATGCAGCGTCACCAAGCGGTAGCGCTGACCCTGCAACATGGCGACGGCCTTTTGCAAATCGTCGCCCCGCCCGACAAACAAGCTGGGCGCGGCGGGCAGCACACACGCGGCCTGCGGCACCTGTTCGGCCCGCCACTGCCCACGCAATCCGTTTGCCAAAATGGCTTGCTCGTGGTCGGCATCGGGCGGCAACAGCAAAAATTTGTCGTGTTCATCCGCCGCCGCGCCCCATGTGCCGAGCGTATAGTCATTCAGCACGGCTTGCTGGCCTTGCGCAAAGGCTTGGCGCACCGTTTGGCCCATCAGCAGCGCCAAATAAAATTGGCGGGCAAAGACCGAGGCCGCCTCGTCGAGCACAGCCTGCTCGACCCGCACCGCCACCACATGCGCCACACCAGCGGCGGCAAAGGCCTCGCCCGCCACCCGCGAATGGCAGGCGCTGACAAAGACCAGCTTGGGAACCGTTGCGCCCGCCACCTGCAACAATTGGCGCAGCGCATCGGCGCTCAGCGCGTGGGCCATCCCGGCCTCGCCCTCAAAGGCCAAAAAGTCGGGCGCGCCATGCCCGCTATAGTGCAAGATGGGGCAGCCGATGCTGAGCAGTTTTTGCAAATTGGGAACCGTGGCGATCATCTCGCGCAGCAACACCGCGCTGCCGCCACTGCGCCCGGCTTCGTTGAGGCTATCGTGCAGGCGCTGGCGCTCTTGCTGCACATTCAGCAGGTCAATCGGGTGACGCTGGCCGTCTTTTTCATAAATCAGCGGGGCCGCCCACAATACCCCCATACGCGGCAATGGCGACGTGTGGCGGTCAAATTGGTCATAGCTCGGGGTCGGCACGCTCGCCAAATCGCCCCAATCCGCCAACGGGCGCTCACGCCGTGCCCAGCCCAACAGCAAATCCAGTTGTCCGCGATTTTCGAGCCACAAAATAATAGCCCGCACCGCCACCGATTTCACCACGTTGGCGGGCACAAGTTCTTCGGCATCAAGGCCAAACTCGAAGCAAAACGCCTTCAGCTCGTCGTTGCTAAAGCATTGCGCAACCAAATCGCGCAGGTGGGTTCGTTGTTGGGGTGTTAGCATGTTTGTGGATAGCCATGAGCCGTGAGCCATGAGCCGTGAAGCTCAAAGCTCAAGGCTCAAAGCTCAAGGCTCACGGCTCACGGCT
>CAMDWA010000068.1 GCA_945877855.1 Thermoflexus hugenholtzii JAD2
AGCGTCCGCGACCTTGGGTTAGGCTGCGTAAATCGGTGCCATAGCGTTGCATTTCAGCCAGCGGTGCATCGGCAACGATGATGGCTTTATTGCTTTCTTGGTTCATGGCAATCACTTGGGCACGTTTGGTTTTAAGATGGCTCATCACATCGCCCGAATTGGCTTCGGGGACCCAAATGGTGTAGCGGTAAATTGGCTCTAAGAGCGCTGGCGCAGCGTGTGCAAAGGCCTCACGAAAGGCATTACGGGCCGCAATTTCAAAGGCGATTGGTTTCGAATCGACAGCGTGTTCTTTGCCATCGAGCACCACGCACTTTACATCATAAATGGGGTATCCCGCAATCACCCCTTTTTCCATCACTTGTTTAATGCCCTTTTCAATGCTGGCCTGATATGAACTGCTGACCGCTCCGCCAAACACTTTCCAGCCAAATTCATAACCAGCGCCCGGCTCAGTCGGTTCTACCGACATTTCTACTTCGCCAAATTGTCCAGCCCCACCACTTTGTTTTTTGTGGCGATAGCGTGCTTGCCCCATTTTCATGATGGTCTCGCGGTAAGGCACTTTGGGCAGCGATGTTTCGACATCGACCCCAAATTTGTTGTGCAAGTGATGCACTGCCACCTCTACATGGCTTTGGCCCATGCCAAACAACACCGTTTCATGGGTAATGGGGTCATTGTGCCATTGCAAACTGGGGTCTTCTTCACATAATCGCGTCAGCGATGGGCTGAGCTTGGCGGTATCATTTTTGCTCTTGGGGTGCACCGCCATTGCCAATAATGGGTTGGGGAAGGTAATGCTTGGCAAGCCGAGATGATGTTGTTTGTCGCACAAAGTATCGCCCGTTAGTGCGCTATTCAATTTGGTGACAACGCCCAAGTCGCCGACATGTAGGGTGGGAACTTGAATCTGTTCTTTGCCACGCGGCACGTGTAAGGTGGTAATGCGTTCTTCGCTGTTGCTGCGTGTTACGATCAAGCGGTTATCGCCGCCCGAAATTGGGCCTTCGATGACCCGGAAGTAAGATACCTTGCCGACAAAGGGGTCGGCAGTGGTCTTGAAGACATAAACAACATTGCCGTGCTTGCCATCATCGGGGTCGGCCCCCAAATCAAAAGGCATTGGGGCATAATTGATGATTGAAAATAGGGCTGCCCCAACGCCAACCCCAAGGCTAGGGGCACAACACAACACCGGCACAAATGATTTTTTACGAATGGCAGACCGCAACCCGCGAATGAGTTCATCATCGGTGAGTGTCCCCACATCGAAATATTTTTCGATCAAATCATCCTCGCCTTCTGCCGCGGCCTCCATCAATTTGGCGCGGGCGGTCTCCACTGTTTCTACCATATCGGCAGGGATGGGACATTCTTCGCCTTTGGGACCTTTGAGGTATTTTTTGCTCAGTAGGTCGATGACACCGCTGAACTTTGTTTGTTTGCCCACTGGAATAATGAGCGGCACAATATCGGAGTGAAAGGCTTCGTGTAAGTCATTTAACACCCGTTCATAATCGGCATTGTCTCGATCCATGCGCGAGATCATGACAGCGCGTGGAATATTGGCTTCTTCGACTGTTTGCATCGCCAACTCAGTGCCTACTTCGACCCCCGAAACTGCATCTACAAAAATAAGGCCGAGGTCGCCAGCCCGTGCTGCACATTTGGCTTCGCCGATATAATCACTATAGCCCGGCGCGTCAATCAAATTAATCTTATACCCTTTCCACTCTACAGGCACAATACTGAGGCTAATCGATTGTTTTCGGCGTTTTTCTTCTTCGTCATAATCCGACAGCGTCGTGCCTTCATCTACTTTGCCAAGGCGGGTGCTGCCGTTAGCCGCAAATAATAAAGCTTCGGCAAATGTGGTTTTGCCGGTGGTATTATGCCCTAATAATACGACATTTCGCAGCTTATCTGTAGTATATTCTTTCATTGTAGACCTCTTAATCGTAATATATATTGTTTGAATGTATCTTAGCGTTGTGTAATGAGTTGAAGCGATTGCAAAACAACATTGTTTTAAATATTATATCTGATACCAAGTAAAGCGTAACCCTCGTCATTGTGTTTTCTTCAAATTTACTCATATATTTGTCTGGATAACGATATGAGTTAACACCTTTGCTATGTCGCCCGTGAATTTCACAGGTAATATGGCAAACAGAGCGCAAATTCCTAAAAGGTGAAGGACCGATTTCACTATCTATCTCCCACAGCGTAGCTGTGGGAGATAGATAGTGAAATCGGCAAAACTTTTCATCAACGCGGAATCTGCGCTATTGATGTGTATGATGGGGTTATAACCTAAACAATGGGTTTGTCAACCCGCCAAGCAACCAGTTAAAGATTAATCAACTGGGCAATTGGGGCATAACTGCGGCGGTGTTCAGGGGTAACACCCAGTTTTTGCAACGCATCTCGGTGTATTTGCGTTCCATAGCCTTTGTGTTTTGCAAAGCCATAGCCATGGTAATGCGAATCCAATTGCATGAGCATTGCATCACGGCTGGTTTTCGCCAAGATCGACGCAGCGGCAACCGATAAGCTGATGGCATCGGCGAAGTGAAAGGCCTGTTGTGGCAGTGGGATGTCTGGCAGTTGCACGGCATCGATGAGCAAGGCTTGCGCTTGAATAGCTAAGCCTGTTACGGCCCGTTGCATGGCGAAACGGGTGGCAGGCACAATGCCAAGGGCGTCAATTTCTTGGGCGCTGGCGCTGCCAATCGCCCAACTTAGGGCATGGTGTTGAATGCGATCACGCAGTAATTCGCGTTGTTTGGCCGAGAGCTTTTTTGAGTCGTCGACACCGGCCAACATTTCGGGCAAATTGGGCTGATCGATTGGTAAGATAACGGCTGCGGCGACGACTGGTCCGGCCCATGCCCCGCGCCCGGCTTCGTCAATCCCTGCAATCAAGCTAAAACCTTGGTGTTTTAAAACAAATTCGCGGGCTAAGGTTGGCGGCATAAGCTAGTCATAAGCGCCTTTGAGGGCGTTACGGCGAACAACGAGTAGCTCACGCAGAGTTTTGAGCGCATCTACCCCAAATTTGACACGGCTGTTATCACGATAATACCAATGGATTGGCACATCAACAACTTTATAGCCACGACGTTTGGCAATAAACAGAATCTCAAAATCGAAGCCCCATTTATCAATCGTTTGTGAGCGAAAAATGTCACGGGCAACCTCACGCCGAAAACATTTATAGCCACATTGTGTGTCTTCGTGGGGCAAGCCCAACACCAATTTTGTGAGCAAAGTGGCGATGCGCCCTTGTAAGTGACGCGCGGCTGGCTCATCATAACGCTTTGCGCCTTCGCCTTCGCGTGAGCCAATGGCGATATCGTAACCATCAAGATTGGGCGGCAAGAATTTGGGCAATTCGCTAAATGGCATCGCTAAATCGGCATCGCAAATAAACAATAGTTTGCCGCTGCCAGCAAACATGCCTGCTTGCACAGCCGCGCCTTTGCCGCGACGGGTTTGGGTGACCACTTTTGCCCAAGGGCGCGTACTGCAATACGCCTTAGCGATTTGTGCGGTGCGATCGGTGCTGGCATTATCGACAATAATCAGTTCTAAACCATTGGCGGGAATAACGTGATTGGGGTTTGCATCAATAAATGCATCAAGGGCAGCCAGCGTGTTTGGCAACCGCTGTTCTTCGTTGTAAGCTGGGATAATAATGCTGATGAGTGCAGACTCAGCGGTCTCGGTCAAACTCATGTGAGTTGGTAATTATACCTATGAACAAATTCTGAGATTGTTTTTTATGACTGAATAGCTTCCTCATAATTAGAGTTCCCCGAGAAGATACCTGATCGAGACACAAAATATTGCAAGTGGGCTATACTCGCCTCATGATGTTGCCAACCGAACACTTTATTCAATTGCCGACTGTGACTTTGCGTTATTTACAAATGGGCGATGCGGCAAACCCGCTTTTATTTTTATTGCACGGTGTTACCGATAACGCCGATTATTGGGGCTGGTTGGGGCGTGAATTAGCCCAACGTTATCATATTGTGGCCTTAGATCAGCGGGGGCATGGTAAATCAGGCGCGCCAGAGGATGGCTATCGGATGAGCGATTATGTGGCAGATGCGGCCCAAGTTTTGCGTTCAGTGACCACGGTGCCAGCGATTGTGATGGGGCATTCATTTGGTGGATGGGTTGCCAATCGGCTCGCAGCCGAACATCCTGAGCTTGTATCTAAGTTGATTCTAGAAGACCCACCTTTTCGCGCCGACGCACCCCAAAATCAGACTGTCGGCGAACAAGACCAACAGCGTTGGGACTGGTTTCAGTGGCAGCGGGATTGTGAGCCGATGAGCCATCTCGAAAAAATAGCGCATTGTCACCAAATTCACCCAACTTGGAGCGATGAAGATTGCGAATTGTGGGCGACAAGCAAGGCGCAGGTGCGCCCGCGCATTTATCAGGCCAATGGGATTGAGTGGGATTTGAAATGGGCAGAGGCGGCGGCGCAGGTCATTTGCCCGACTTTGCTCATTTATGGCGAAGGGGTGCTGGGTTCGATTGTCGATGATGTGCAAGCGGGTACGGTTGAACGCCTGATGTCAAATTGTCGTGCTGTCAAAATTGCCAATACTGGGCATGGCATTCATCGCGAAAACCGCGAGGCGATGTTGCAGGCTGTGTTGGCGTTTTTATAAATGTAATTGTTAGAGTAACTTATTTTATGCTATGATTTTTGTTGCCTATGACCACCCTTACCATTCAATTGCCTGATAGCGCATATGAAATGCTTCAGAGTGCGGCAAAAGTAGCCGGCAAATCGTTGCAACAATTTGTGTCAGATCGCCTTTCATTTATTGCAGATGAGATGCCTGTTGGTTGGCAAGATGACCTTGATGATATGACCTTGTTAACGGATGCTGAATTATGGCAATCAGCTCGCGCAACGTTGTCGGCCCGTGATGTGGCGCGTTTTACGGCCTTGATGGATAAATATCAGAGCGATAACCTGAGCCATCGTGAACGAATGGAGTCAGAGCGACTTGTGGCACGGTATAACCGTTTAAATTTAGTGCGTGCAAAGGCTGCTGCATTGTTGCATGATCGTGGGCATAATCTTAAAGATTTTTATGTATCATCGTGAGTCGTAGCTATATTTCCGAGTCACTGCGTCAACAGATTGTGGCGCAATGTCATCACCGATGTGCGTATTGCCTAACACCCCAAAATTATGTTTGTGGTAGTTTTACTATTGATCATATCGTGCCACAATCGCGCGGGGGCGCAACAGAAATAGATAATTTGTGCCTTGCATGTTGGTTATGTAATTTACGAAAGGGGAATCGTGTTAGTGCGCTTGATCCATTGACGAATAAACGAATACGATTGTTTCATCCGTATCAGCAGATATGGATTGAGCATTTTGAATTTCAGGGGCAAGGGGCTTTGATCGAAGGACTATCTGACATCGGGCGCATTACCGTTCAGATGTTGAATTTGAACAGTCCAATTCGAATTGAAACACGCAAGATTTGGATTGCTGCCAATTTGTGGCCTCCGATATAGCGCGGAGTCTTTTACCCACCTCCGCGACTCACAAAATTTAGATCGCGGAGATGTGTAAAAGGCGAAAATCTGAGTTTTTTTGAATAGCCTTAGAAAAGCATTAATGTCCCGCCATCGCAACCTCGGTGGGCGTAGACATATTTTTGGCATCAGCGGTTGTGCTGCGTAACACCCCGCGATTAAGTGCAAAATAGATTAATGCGCCAACACACACCAACGCCGAGATAATGCTGGGGGTGCCGGGGTTAAAGCGCTCGATGAGAATGCCGCCGATTAATGGCGCGATAAATTGCCCGATGCTGTCGAGGGATTGTGTTGACCCCATTGCGACGCCTTGCTTGAGCGCCCCGGCAGCTTGTGAAATAAGGCTGGTGAGGGGCGAGCGCAGGGTTGCCATGCCATAAACGATGAAGGTGACAGCTAGCAGCAAGGTAGGCCAATTGTAGGCAAACACCATGATGATTGACCCGATCAGAAAACTGATAAAGCCAATACCGACCATGCGTAATTCCCCCAAACGTTTGATGATGCGTGGCACAACCAGTAGTTGCAACAAAATGATCAGCAAGCCAAAATAGGCCATGCCAAACCCAGCTTCGGTTTCGGGAGCCTTGAGCTGCAATTTCGTAAACAGCGAAATGCTCGATATAAACAAATTCATGGCCAAGGTCATGCCAGCAAACAAAACATAAAAATTACGCACAGCGGGCAGGGTGAGCATATCGCCAATCGCGCGAAATTGCCCTGTAATGCCACCGGTCATAGGCTTGACATTGGCTTTGTTGAGTGACTCTGGCAACAAGAAAAAAGTAAGCACCAGCGACAAAGCAGATATCGCAACCGATGCCCAAACTGGCACAAACAAGCCAAAATTGGCAAGTAATGAGCCAGCCACTGGCCCGATGATGGCCCCAAACCCAAATGAAGCGCCCATCATGGCAAAGGTTTTGGTGCGCTCTTGCGGTTTGGTTACATCGCCAATATAGGCCTGAGCCACCACTTGGTTGCCTGCCGTAATGCCATCAATAATGCGCCCTAAAAATAACATCCACAGTGCGCCGCTGAGCGCAAAGATAATAAAACCGATAATGGTGCCGAGTTGGCTAATGAGCAACACTGGGCGGCGACCATAACGGTCGCTAATTTGCCCCAAAATTGGCCCTGCAATAAATGAACACAAGGCATAAGAGGCCGTCAACATGCCAGTTTCGAGTGCGCCGCCGCCATAGCGCCCCACAAAATAGGGCATGAGCGGCATCACGATGGTGTAGCCTAAAATGCCGACGAAGTTGACAAGAATGAGCGGTATAAGTGCGCGGTTAAAGTTGGTTTTCATTTGTTTTTAAGTGTGCAATAGTTTAATGAAGTAAACTATATCGTGATTAGCTGTGATTAAGCTGAGAGAAGCCGATATGCTACGTTAGCACCTGACGGCAGTTAAAATAAATTTTTGCCAAAATCGCCATTATTTAGGGTTACAAAATCGCCGTATGTTTGAGGATTACTCAAACATACGGCGATTTTGTGGGGGGGGGAGATGCACGCAACTGCAATTTACATGTCGTAAATCGGTTGCAACTCATCTTGCGATGGCATAATTTCTTCGGCTTGCCCGCCCGCGCCAATCATGGTGAAGCGGCGCGGGGTTTGCATGGGCATTGGTTGCATGTATTGCGCGGGTTGCGGGTAAGGGGTTTGACCCATATACGTTGGTGGTTGGGCAAATTGAGCCATACGCGGGTCAACATAACCATAAACAACGGGTTGATAGGGCAAACTTGGCCCCATTGGCCCACGCGCGCGGGTTTGATACTCTAGCATTGGTTGGGGCGCATAATTTTGGGTGTATTGCATGGTTGGGTGTGCATATTGCTGAGGGCGTGTTTCGGTTTGTATTGCAGGTTCGTGCTCGGTTTTGGGCATTGGTTTGCGGTTAAGCACAATATAAGCCACGATTCCTATACAAACGGCTGCTACCACAAACCCAATGGCTGTTCCGGTCAAAATCGCCATTGTTTGTTGATCAAGGCGCAACCCGACCATGATGGCAAGGACACCCGAAAAAACGAGAATCGTTGTTGTTAATAATTTCATAATTTATCCTAAACAAAATCAGGCACAGCCGCCTGAAATCGAATGACTTTATCGGCGGTGACAGCCACAAAATCGCCACAGCCACTTAGTTTTTCGGCCCCGCTGCCCGCGCGCCCCGCCGCATTGCGGGCATCTTCAACACTGGTCATGCGGCCCACCAAACGTAACGGCAAATTGGTTTTGAGCAAAGGGCCAATGCTCTTGCTTGATGGCTTTTGTGTGCAGCATAACAAGTGTAGCCCAGCTTCACGCCCGCGCATGGCGATGCGGGCAAATAGATCAGCGACAACGGCCCCGCCCGTTTGACATAGGTCGCCTAATTCATCGGCATAAATGATGATGCGCGGGTCTGGCTCGCCACTGCCAACCACCCGGCTATCCATCAGGGCGCAAGCTTGTTGCAAGGCTTCGCTCACATCTTCGATGCTTCGGGCGATTGGCATGATTAAATGCCCGGCAATGGCGGCCTCAAAGGCGCTGCCCTCGCGTTTTTTCGGGTCGAGCATAATCATGCCAAAACGGTGTGGGCGATACCGTTGACATAACGATAAGATCATGCTTTGGGCTAATGAGGTTTTGCCCGAACCTGTGGCCCCTGCTACCAACACATGGCTGACTTCGGGCGCGGTAAATTTGGCCATGAGCGGCACGCCATCTTCGGCCAATCCCAACATGGCTGCAAACCCACATTCATGCGTCACCGCTGGCATCAGTTTGCTCAAATATACCGTTTCGCGGTTGGTGCGTGAAATTTGCACGGCTAAGCGTTCGCCGATTTGGGTCAGCCGCACATTGGGGTTGCCGACGGCCAAAGCAATATCTGGCACGCGCGATTTAATTTGGCTAACCTTGGTGCCCGGCTCAAGCTCGAGCAACATCTCGATAAAATTAGGTAATACCTTGCCGCTGATGACCCGCGCTGGCGCCCGCCCATCGCGTAGCACCATCTCGATCCGATCTGCTGTCGCATTCAACTTTACGTATTTCGATCCCATTGGGGCTATCCTCCATATTGACTGTCCTGAAATTCCTGAACAGATGTTCTGAATAATAGAACATCTGTTCAAAATAGTCAATCGCAAGATTTCCCCAGATTTCCCAGATTTACCTTAAAGTTAATCGCAAGTTTTCGCAGGTGTTATTGCAATTCCCAATGCACATGCAAATTGGCAACACTTTTAATATCGGCATATTCAATCCGAATATCGTGCCAGCCTTGGTGTATGTTGACGCTTGTGGTTTGCGAGATACGATTTTGTTTCGTCAGCCATTCATTCACAATAAGTTTATTGTCGATAAAGATGCGGATATTTTCATCGGCGCGCACCACAAAATTGTATGTGCCGCTATTAAAATATGCACGTTTGCTAAAACGGGCCGAAAACCCATCGCGTTTAATGGCCAAGGCGGGCGACTTTTCGCCCCAATTAAAGTCAATATTGGCGTGTTTTTCACTATAGGCGGGCACGCCACTTAAGGTAATATTGTTGAAGTAATCGCCTTGCCAAAACCGCGATTGCCCCACGTTGGGCTTAACAATGCGGTTGGGGAGCGTGTCGGCGATGCCAGCCATGCGTTGAAGGTCAAATTTAATTCTGGCTTGTCCGCCGCGATCAACATAATCGACCTCGACAAGATGCACCCCTGAGCTGAGGTTGACATAACTGGTGATGTTTTGATGCCCCTGATTGTGGTAAGAATTGACAATGACTTGGTTATCAATTCGCACCCGCGCCCCGCCAGTTACAAGCACACTAATGCGAAACCGTCCGGCCAAAAGTGAGGTTGAGCGTGTCCAACGCGCCGAAAATTCGTCGATGGGTAAAGTATCGTCTGCCGCCGCCAACTGCCAATTAAAGTCAATTGAAGGGTCTGTGCGCTCGAGGCTAGCGATGCCCGATTGGGTAAGGTTGCCCCAATATTGGGCTTTCCAGCCCGATAAGGTGCTTAGTGGGGCCGTGCTAGGTTGCTCTGTGACGGGTGCATCATCGGCATGGGCAAGGGTTGTTGTAAAAATAACCCCCATGCTTAAGGCCAGCCGTAAAAATAACGCAGCGATAGACCTCGATAATTTCAAAGTGAGCACGATGTTGTGTGCTGATGATAGTGAAAGAAGCTAGCGGCTGCTTGAGGCGATAGTTGGATTTAAATGTGTGGCTTTGGGAGGATATAAGATTAACGTTTGACCCAAGAAAATTGCAACGCGGCGGCGCCCCCTTGGTCGAAATATTCAACCTTTAACTGATGCACCCCTTTCGTCATAGGCACATCAACCGAATAATTTTTGCCAAAAGGTTGGGCACGCCATTCATCGATGACCAAATCATCATCAACGTAGACCCGCACACCGTCATCTGAGCGGGCTGTAAAACGATAGGTTCCTTGGGCAAATGTTTCATTTTTAGTCATTCGCGCCGAAAATTGATCGCGGTTTACCCCACGCGCAGCAATAGCTTGCCCCCACATAAAATAAACACGTGTGGCTTGGGTCACAAATACCGGTTTGCCGCTCACATTGGGGTTGTTAAAATATTCAACTTTCCATGATTTACTAGGGATTGGAGTCGAGGGGGGATTTTTTTCACCCGTGTCAGATGGTTGTTTGGTTGGAAAAGGCGGGACGATAATTTTGGTGGCTGTGGCGGTTGGGGTTGGTTTTTCATCGATTTGTGCGGCTACCTGACGATAATTGAGCTGTACTTGTGCCGCGCCCCCGCGATTAATATAATCGACGCGCACGGCGTTGATGCCACGAATGACATTGGCCTGACCACGATAACTGCCGTTCAAGTTATTGCTAGATTCATTGATGATTAATGCCCCATTGATATAGACATGCACTTCGCCTTGCACGGTCACTTCAAATTCATAACGCCCACCATCCATATAAGCATTGCCTGTGTAACGCGCCGAAAAAACGCTGGTTGAGACACCGGCTGGGCGTTGATCACCCCAATCAAAGCTTACGGTGTCGACTTGGGTGCTGTAGATGGGTTTGCCGGCCTGTGATGTGTTATTCCAATACTCAGCATTCCATGCTGCTTGGGCAACATTGCTGGTTGGTTGGTTAATAAAACTAATTAATTGCCATGCCCCAGCTAAGATAGGTAACATGACTGTTAATGCGATTACGATACGTCTCATATAGGGCAATTCTTGTTGTTTTTCGTGGTGAAAACAAATTGAATTCTACACAAATATTTAGTGAATTCTGTAATCTTGGATATGCCATTGGTAACTATCTAGGCAAATCCTAAGATTTTATGTCTGAGGTGACATTACCTTTCAAAGCACTTTTAGCGCTTTGGCGGGTTTTCAACATGTTGGCTTACAACGCTTCACGATGCGTTGGTTGCCAATTCTCCAAACCTTAAAACTTAAATTCTAAGCGGTTTTGATCATATTCGATCAATTCACTTTTGATTTGTAATGAACTTGCTATAGATATTGAAGATTTAGGGCGTTGTTGATGTAGAAACTTAATTTTAGGTTAATTGTAAAATTTATATTTACCTAATGCGTCGTCATTTATCCTCCCTTTTAAGCGTCGTGATATTCGTTGGGTTTGTAACGCTATGTGGTTTTACAATTTTGACACAATTGGGGGTATTTTCACCCGATGATGTGATGGGCAGCAGCCAGTATGTGCCGAGACAGATGGTGGTGCAAAAAATACAGGTGCTTGAGTATTATCAACGAGCGAACCGAAAAAGCACTAGGTATGCTTATGTTCAGATCGAGGCAAGCGACGATAGCAGCGGTCATCCAGAGCGAAAACAAATCGTGTCGCAGCAGTTTGAGCAAACGATAGATGCCATTATTTTGTCAGCTTATTATCGCGTGGGGCAACGCGCTATATTTTATCATCCACTACAAGACCTCAATCAGCTTGAATTTCAAAATCGCCCCCGCCCATCGGCATGGGGCATTGCGCTTGGGCAAGCGTTATATTTAATTGTGGCACTTGTATTGGGATCTGGCGTGTTGGCTATATTTATTTTGGTCTTGACTGAAACCCGTTTTGGCGATTATTGTGTGCGAATATTACAACCTATCGCCATCAGAATACCATTTGGACGTAATGCAATGTATATGGGGGCAGCGATTGTGGCAATGTATGGCGTAATTGGCGCGGTTTTGTTTAGCCAATATCGTTCTGTATTGCATGTGAAAACCTATCAGCCTGTTACGGGTCAAGTGATACAGTCTGGGGTGCATGTGTTAGGCACAGGCGAAAATGCAGCAATTCGCACCGGTATTCGTCCAATTGTGATATTTACCTATCGCGTGGGCGACATGCTTTATGTTGGGGCAGGTGAGACAAATTTGGTGATGCACCCGTTGAATGGGCCGATTACAGTGTATGTTGATCTGGCATCGCCAACGCATTATGCCCTGACACGAGACAAGCCAATTTATTTTGCCTTGCTGCTTATTCCATTACTAATTATGTTAGTAATATTGTCGGTAAAGATCTTGCGCAGCTTAGAAGTTATTTTTGAGCGGTATTTGCCGGATTGGTTGGGCGGCACATTGGTGATTGGCGTAGGGATATGGATGTTTTTGCAATTGTTTGTGGGTGGGGCACAGGCCATGTATTGGTTGAACGGCAATCAAAAGGCATTGCTTCCAACCTCGTTGGTCATGGTAATGCCATTGCTTGTCGCTGGGTTATGTATGGCATTACTGGTTGTTTGGCTGGCTCTCGCCGCGTTATGGCAGTGGGTTCGGACGCGATTGGGTCGGTAGAGGGCGGGGCAAAAACAATAACATTATGATGTTAAATTTACATTTGCGGCTGTTTTGCAGAAAAATAAAAACACCGCCTTTATAGGCGGTGTTTTTAAGCGGAAATGACGGGATTCGAACCCGCGGTCTTCGCCGTGACAGGGCGACATGTTAGACCACTACACCACATCTCCAGTCGTTCAACAGTGCTGATTATAGCATAAACCTTATCAAGACAAGACCCACTGCATCATTAAATAACGACGAAATAGCTTAAAATTAAATTTGGCATAAAAGTCAATTAAGTCTGTCCAATCGATGACGCAGCCGCGCACACCGGCTTGGTGCAACCGCGTAAGGCCGCCCGCCAACATGGCACGCCCAAGCTGGTGCCCGCGCACCTCTGCGCTCACGCCAATAGCGCCCAATTGACCCCATGGACGCGGTAGTGATTGCATATGATAGCGTTCGAGGGGCCGCGTTGAATCTTCAAAGGTGAGTTGGCAAAAGCCATGCATTTCGCCAGCGAGTCGCAAAATGGTGTAATCGCTCGGTCTGCCGCCGTCGGCGATAAATTGTTCAAATTCGTAGCGCCAGCGCCCGGGGAATTCGCGTCGGAAGAAGGCAAGTAAATCGGGGATTTCGGCGGGTGTGAGGGGGCTAATGATGGCTTGGCTAGCCGCGGCGGGTATGGCGAAACTGGAAGCGGCTGCGGTCGAGAGGTCGCAAGCCACATCCCAACACAGCCGGTCTGAGGTCACAAAGCCACGCCGTGTAAAAAATGTGACATCGCCCATGTTCGCTGGGTAGCCGGGCATAAAGGTGCGGATGCCCGCCCCTAACCAAACTTTTTCGCACCCATGATCTTTTAGCCAGCCGATGGCCCAATTTAACAAGGTGCTGCCATGCCCTTGGCGTTGATGTGCGGGGTCAACTGCGATGAAATCGACCCAGCCGAGCGGGGGTGCGCCGCTGAGTGCGGGGTCGAGCTGCGCCATGTTGGTCATGGCGCTTACGATGACGATGCCGACGACTTGCCCATTTGACCACGCCAGTTTAATGGCTTGTTGTAACCCATGACATGGGCGGGTTTGCATTTTTAGCAAATGGGGCGTGATATTGAGTTGGCCTTTAAAGGCGAGTTGTGAAAATTGTGCAACTGTGTTTAGGTGGGCTTCGTAAGAATCATTGTCTGGCATAAGGCAACTATACTTCATGTGATGATTTTGCTCGGGTTCATAGGATTGCCCGATGCGAATGGCTTATGCAGCGTCTATAATTTTGATATTATTAAGGGGGAATAAGATGGATTACGGAAAAATTTTTACACGGGCGTGGCAATTGGTGTGGCGCAACAAGGTGCTTTGGGTGTTGGGTATTTTGGCCTCATGCGCGGGCGGCGGCGGCGGCAGCGGCAGTTTTAATCTGCCGAATGGTGGCAATGGCGGCAGCACATCAAATAACACCGATAAGATGATGCAGGATGTTGAACGCTGGTTGCAAAATAATATTGAGACAGTGATTGGGATTGCGATTGCTGTCGTATGTATTTTGTTTGTGATTGGTTTTATTTTTTGGTTGATTGGTATTTTGGGGCGCGGGGCTTTGGTGGCAGGGGTTGACCAATTAGAAGCTATTGGGCGCACCACTTTTCGCGAGGCCTGGCAAGGCAGCACTCAATATTGGCGGCCTTTGTTGGGCATGCACATCTTGCTCGAATTGCCGGTCTTGATTGCGGTGTTGATTATGCTGGGTGGCGGTGGCGCGCTGGCTTACCAGATATTTCAAAGCACTTCGGCTACTCGCGGCAGCATCAGCCCTGAGATGACCAGCACATTGATTGGGGCGGCCTGTGTCGGCATTCCGCTCATTTGTGGCATGGTGATTTATGGCGTGTTTGCGGCTATTTTGCGGGTGTTTGGCGAGCGGGCCATTATGCTCGAAGACCGCGCAATGATGGATGGCCTGCGCACGGGTTGGGCTGTGTTTCGTCGTAATATGAGCAATGCCATTGTGCTGGGTGTGTTAATGTGGTTGATTGGCATCGCAGTCGGTATCGTTTTTGGCATCCTTGCTGTGATTGTGGCGCTTCCGGCAGGCATTGGGGCAGCGGTGACGGCCAACCAGTCGGGTTTAAATGCCGCTACAATTGGCCTCGTTACTTGCGCGGCTGGCCTCATTGGGGTGGTGGCAGCGCTGGTGAATGGCATTGTGACTGCCTTTAGCTCTACCTTGTGGACTTTAGCGTATCGACAATTTAGCAAGTAAAATTAGCGTCATCTTAATCATTGGGAGTATTCCCAAAAGACGTAATGCCGAGATCACGATCACTTCATGTTTGGAAAGGGCTTTGCCCTCTCCAAACATGAAGTGATCGTGATCTCGGCGAAAATTTGTATTACTTGCGCCGATTTTACATTCCTACCCTGCAAGGGGAAATAGGATTACAACAATGAATTACCATATAACTACTTTTGGCTGTCAGATGAATGAAGCTGACTCACAACGCCTTGCCAGCGAAATGGAAAAGCTGGGTTTGCGTGCGACTGAAGCATGGCAAACCGCCGATGTCTTGGTTGTAAACACCTGTGTGGTGCGCCAAAATGCCGAAGACCGCGCCCAAAGCTACCTGCATATGCTCAAGCCATATAAGCAGGCCAACCCCAATATGACGATAGGGGTGATGGGGTGTTTGGTCGGGGTGCGCGGCAATACGCCATTGCGCAAGGCATTCCCCTATGTTGATGTGTTTATGGCCCCCAGCGAACCCGCCCCGATGGTGGATTTTTTGCTGCAAAAAGAGGGCAAATTGTTGCTTGACCGCGAAACTGATGCGCGTTTTGCCTTGCAAGATGGTGTGATTTCGTCGCCAGAATTGCAATTGCCCCAGCACGAAGTAGGCAAGCGGGTGACGGTGAATGTGCCGATTGTGTATGGCTGTTCACATGCCTGCACGTTTTGTATCATTCCATTTCGTCGTGGGGTTGAACGCAGCCGCCCAATCGACGAGATTGTGAGCGAAGTGAAGTCATTGGTAGCCCAAGGGGTTAAAGAGATTACGTTGTTGGGGCAAATTGTGGATCGTTATGGCTATGATTTGTTGGGCAGTGATTACAAAATTCGGGCCTACAACCCGGGCGCGGCTTCGGGCAACCCATCGCAGCAATTGCCGATGAAAACACCGCTCACCGATTTATTTCGTCAGCTTAATGACTTGCCGGGGCTAGAGCGCATCCGTTTTCTTACCTCGCACCCCAATTGGATGACCGACGAATTGCTCGACGCGGTGAATGAATTCCCCAAGGTGATGCCACATATTGAAGTGCCGGTGCAGGCCGGTGATGATGATGTGTTGCTGACGATGCGACGCGGCTATACCCGCGATGATTACCGGCGGCTAATCGATCGTATTCGTGCCAAAGTGCCACATGCGGGGATTGCTACCGATATTATTGTGGGGTTTTGTGGTGAGACCGAGGCGCAATTTATGCAGACCTATGACTTGCTCGAAGAGTTGAAGCTTGACATCATTCACCTTGCCAAATATAGCACCCGCCCACATACCAGCGCATCGCGCAATTTGGTTGATGATGTGCCCGAAGAAGAAAAGACCCGTCGTTTGAAGATGCTCGAAGCGCAACACGCCCGCATTACGGCTGAAATTAACGAAAAATTTATGGGGCAACGCACCCAAATTTTGGTCGATGGGCAACACAAAGGCAAATGGCGTGGGCGCACTCCACAAAATAAATTGGTCTTTTTTGAAGATCAAACGCAAGACTGGCACGGCAAATTGGCCGATGTCACCATCAATTGGACCGGCCCTTGGAGTATGCAAGGCGTGCTGTAACAATTACAAATTACGAATTACGAATTACAAATTTGAGGAGATGGCCTCATTTTCTAATTCGTAATTCGTAATTCGTAATTCGTAATTCGTAATTCTCTCGTGTTCTCTTCTCAAGTTCAAATTAATCTTGATGCCATTCGCCATAATGTGCGGCTGATCAAGCAATTTGTGGGACCAAAGGTGGCGGTGTTGGCGGCGGTCAAGGCCAATGGCTATGGGCATGGGGCGGTGGCGGTGGCAAAAGCTGCATTAGAGGCGGGCGCTACTTGGCTGGGGGTGGCCCAATTGGCCGAAGCCGTTGCCTTGCGTGAAGCAGGGTTGAAGGGGCCGGTATTGGTGCTGGGGTATACCTCAGCCGCGTTGGCAGCCCAAGCCATTCAACTGCAACTGCATATAACGCTCACCGATCTGGCAACTGCCCGCGCATTTTCGGCGGCGGCGGTAGCGGCCCAAACGCTATGTTGGGCGCATATCAAAATCGACACGGGTATGGGGCGGTTGGGTGTGTTGCCCGATGATGCGCAAGCGTTTATTGCGCAAGTATCGGCTTTGCCCAATATCGCGTTGGCTGGCATCTTTACCCACTTTAGTTGCGCCGACAGCGACCCTGTTTACACCCAATACCAAATTCAACAGTTCGAGAGCATTGTGCTAAGTGCTAAGTTGAAAGTGCTAAGTTTGTCTTCCTCTGCACGCATTCATGCCTGCAACTCGGCTGGCTTAATGGCTTATCCGCAGGCCCATTTTGATCTGGTGCGTTTGGGCATTGCCATGTATGGTTTATCGCCTTTTGCGCCAGCCGATGCGCCGACTGCTGCTGCCCAAGCCATTATTGCACAATTGCGTCCGGCGTTGGCGTGGCATACCCACATTACCAGCCTAAAAACCTTGCCGGATGGCTGGGCGGTGAGCTATGGCGCAACCTATCGTTGTGTTGGGCCACGTCGTATTGCTGCCATTCCGGTGGGTTATGGCGATGGGTTTCGACGTGCGCCACAGCATTTTGGCGAGGTGCTGGTGCGCAATCGGCGTGCGCCCATTGTTGGGCGGGTGTGTATGGATCAAAGTATGATTGATGTGACCGATATACCTGATGCTGAATTGGGAGATGAAGTGGTGATCATTGGCAGACAAGGTGATGACCAAATTACCGTAGATGCCGTTGCTGCGCGGGTGGGTACCATCAATTATGATATCGTTACCAGTCTATTAACACGCCCAGCGCGTGTATATCTTGATTAATGCTATGTCTATTTCATACCATATTCGTCCATTTAAAGATATTTCAGATCATGAGCAATGCGAACAGGCGCAAAGCATTATTTGGAATGATCCGTTATATACCCCCAGCAATTTCACAGTGACCCTTCAGCGGCATGGCGGTATTGCGTTAGGCGCATTTACGCCCGAAGGCAAAATGCTCGGCTTTGTGCTCAGTTTTCTTAGCCCGGCGCATATTCCGGCCAATGGCCCACGCGCCGCACAAGGGCTTAGCCAACATTCACAAATGGCCGGGGTGATGCCCGAAGTGCAAGGCATGGGGATTGGCGAAGCGCTGAAAAAAGCGCAGGCCGAGGCAACGTTGGCGCTGGGGCAAAACCTGATGACTTGGACCTATGACCCATTAGAGGCGCGTAACGCTTGGTTGAATTTGAATAAATTAGGCGTAATCGTGCGCAAATATATTCCAAATTGTTATGGCGATATGCGTGATGGGCTTAATCGTGGCTTGCCGTCAGACCGCTTTGAGCCAGAATGGTGGCTAACGCCTGAGACCCGTGCCTATTTTAACGAAGCCAACGCTAGCACAAAGATGGAAATTGAAATATCGCCTCATTTTCAAGCGCTTAAAAAGGCTGATCGTGCTGCCGCCTTGGCCCTGCGTTTGCGCACTCGTGACCAATTTATGCAGGCTTTCGCCGATGGGTATGTGGCGGTGCGGCTCGAACGCACATCGCATCGCACGGCTTATGTGTTGATAAAAGTGTGATGTATGAGGTGGTGGATCATCGTCATCTTGACGGCACTTCAGCGATCTATCTCCCCGGCGTAGCTGTGGGAGATAGATCGCTGAAATCGGCAAAACCTATCATCAACTCCGAATCTATTCTAAATTATGGCTCGGGCATATTGGGCGTGTCTAAATCAACAATTGTTGTGGCATTAAAAACCCCGGGCAAGAAAATATCACAATCGCCTTTGGCACAAGCATAGGTAGCTGTCACTGTGATATTTGAGCCAGCCGCAATAATATTGTGTTCGCGCTCATCACCGCTATCCCAGCTTATAAAAGCGACTTTGCTGGTTGCCCCTTTTTGGGTTTGGGGTGCGTTTAAATGAATGGTATAGCCCTCCCATGTTTCGAGCGTGATAGGCGTTTTTAACTCGGCATTATTGGCATATATTTTTAAGCCGGGTGGGTTCGAAAGCAAGGTGATTTGGCTGCGCCGTGGCTGCAAAATTTGGGTGTGCACCGTGCTTAACCCTTGCGAATCGGTCGCTGTTAACCTAATTTCGAGACGGCTATAGCCTGCAAAGATATCTTCTTGTTTAGGGGCGGTAAAAGACACGCTATTGCCTTTGCTGGGGGCAAGCAGTGGGTGTTTGTGGGCAAAGTTGGCATCGATGACATCGATATGATGCAAAAACGCCTCCCATACCAAAGACGAGCCGGGTAGGATACCGTCATCATCGTCGGTTGCCTCAGCCTCTAATACAATTTGTTGCCCAACCCGAAAAGTGGTATCGGCGGCGGGCTGGATCATGTTGATTTTTGGCGGGGTATTGCCGATATAAACTTTGAGAGGATAAGGCTTTGAGGGTGTATTTAATGTGTCATAAACGGTTAATTTTGCTACATACACCCCTTCTTTTTGATAAGTATGTTGAATGATGGGGGTTGTTACGGTAATGACATTACTGGCATCCCCAAAATCCCATTCATAGCGCAAAGGTGTGCTGTTTGGGTCACGGCTGCGCACGGCACTAAAGTTGATAGTGGCCGGAGCGTTTGCACTGTAATTTTGCTCAGTTGTTGCAATTGCGGTAGGAGGGACATTCATATCGCCAAGGTAAACCATGCGCCGCACCCCGGCTCCACCCGACACTGAGCCAAATAGCGCATCGTATGGCCCATAAGTGGTGTAATACAATGCTTGCGTGTTACTGTAAGGGGCAAACACCATCGAAATGATGGGTGACATTTCGGTGGCAACGGTTGTCTTAATATAAGCATCCCCTATTTTTTTGACCTGAAAAAGTGTGCCACAAGCAAAATCGCCATATAAATATGCATCGTCAAATGATTCGGGCCAAATATCATGTGGCACAACTGCGCCGCCGGTAATGGCGCTGCAATGTTCGGTATTGTTGTGTTGATATGTATAGATGGGGTCGGTTAGATTTACATCTGTTGTCGGGTCTAAAGGCGTGCAATTGTCACCAAAAGTGTCAGTTGGGCAGGCCCCTTCACGTATGGGCCAGCCATAATCGCTACCGGCCTTGCCAATGTTGATTTCTTCCCAAGTGCGCCAGCCTACATCATTGATATACATCACCTCGTTATGGGTGTCATCTAACCCAAAGGTAAAACGAAATGGGTTACGCAAGCCTTTGGCCCAAATCTCTTGGCATACCCGTTCTTCAACAATCTGGCTGGTATCAATCTTTGCACAGGGTTGGGCATTAAGTTCGTTTACATATGGGTTGTCGGCGGGTATGCTGCCATCGCCATTAATGCGCAAGATTTTGCCATTGAGCATTGCCAGCGATTGGGCATAACCGGCCAAAGTGCTGCCATCACCTACGCCAATATATAGTTTGCCATCTTGCCCAAACCGCATTCCGCTGCCATTATGGCTGCCACGGGGGGTTGGCAATTGGTCAATCAAAATCAGCTCGCTTTGTGGGTCAATATTATTATCGGGCGGTAAGGTAAACCGTGAAACCCGATTATAGGTTGGGGCGATATACGGGCATTCCTCTGAGCTGGTTTGGTAGGTGTAATATATATAAATATAGCCATTATTGCCAAAATCGGGGTCAATGGCTAACCCATCTAGCCCTGTTTCAATATTGTTACACACCACTTTCGATAAATTGAGAGCAAGCATTGGCGAAGCTTGCCCGCTATCGGTTTTGGGGGTAACATATAAATAGCCGGGTTGGCTCGTGACCAACATGCGACCATCTGGCGTAAAGGCTAAATCGGTTGGGTTGGGAATGCTAACGATTAGCGTATCTTCAAACCCACGCGGCACTGAAGCAGTTGTTTTTGTGGGAGTGTTGTTTACAGGCGGATACTTACCATTGTTGGCGGCGATAGGCTGAGCAATGTTAATAACATTAAGTAAGGAAAGCGCTGCGACAACACCAAGGAACGAACGATGTGTTCGCATAAACTTAGACATGATGGATTGTGCAATAAATAATACAAGTGTACAGCGCTTCAGCCAATGCATTCTAAGATTATGGTAAAAATTGTGTAAAGCCTGGGCTAATATCGCCCAAAATAACCGCCTGTCGTGCGCCGGTGGCCGCCGGCAAATTGCTGGGGCGATGATGTAACGTTTCATAGGCCAGCATCGCAAAGGCGATGGCCTCTTTTGCATCGCTATTAATCCCCAATTCATCTGAGGTGAGCACCTGTACATGCGGTTGATATTGCCGCAATTGTTCACCCAACATGCGCATCAGGGTTGGGTTGCGGGCACCACCGCCCGATACAATCACTTCATCGGGCAAACGCGGCAAAAACTCTGCGTAGGCGCGGGCGATGGAGGCCGCTGTTAGCAACGTAACCGTTGCAGCAATATCTTGGCCTTGCACCTGCCTTGCGCTGGCCGATTGCCAAATTTCGGCCCCAAAATGTGCCCCAAAAACCTCGCGCCCAGTCGTTTTGGGCGGTGTTTGGGCTAAAAATGGGTGATCCATCAATTCTTCAAACAGGGTGCCATCGACGCGGCCTGATGCAGCCAATTGCCCATCCATATCGCATTGCCATTGCCCATTTGTAATACGTCGCGCCACGTCATCGATGAGCATATTGCCCGGCCCAGTATCGAAGGCAAAGGCTGGTGTGTTGGGGGCGGCGTTGGCGGCGGGCAAAAAGGTGACATTGCCAATGCCACCAATATTTTGCGCAGCGCGGGTGCGGGTGGGGTGCGTCAGCAGCATCACATCGACATAAGCCACCAGTGGTGCGCCTTGCCCCCCTGCCGCAATGTCGCGGGCGCGAAAATTGCTGATGGTGGTGATCCCTGTGCGTTCGGCGATGACAGCCCCAGACCCAATTTGCAATGTGGCTTGGCCGGGTATATGCCAAACAGTTTGACCATGACTGCCAATCGCATCAATTTGGTCGATGCGCAGCCCAGCCGCCGTTGCCCCTGTGATTGCAGCCTGCGCAAAGGCTTCGCCCAACGCAAAATTGAGGCCGCAAATACGGTCAACCGTCGCTTGTGGCGTAACACAGTGCAATATTTCACGCTGCAAGGCTGGCTCGAATGGCACGGTGCTATAACCACACAAGCGCCAATCGAATGGGGCTGTTGGCGTTGGCCTGCCATTGATTTCAACTACTGCTACGTCAATGCCATCTGCTGATGTGCCGGACATTAAACCGATGATGTTCATAAAATTTCGTTAATAAGAAGTTGAAAGTTGAAAGTGAAAAATGCAAAGTGCAAAGTGCAAAGTGTGAAGTAAATATTGCTTAACTTTACTTTTTACTTTCTACTTTTCACTTTTCACTTTTCTGCTGCCCTATGGATTTGGTTGTGTTTTCTTTAGATCAGGCAAAAAGGTGCGATTGTTGAATACTTCGTAGACATAAGTAAACGCCAAGCGCCGATTATTGCTATAACCACCGATGACATAAAACTCGGTAAGCGAGGCCGCCACGGCCACATTGCGCCAGTCGCCAATCAGCGGGGTCTCAAACGAAGTCCAGCGGTTATTTACCGAATCATAACGCTCATTAAACCCGACAAAACTGGCCTGCCCGCCACCGATGGCATAAAGTGTGCTGCCGATGCGTGCCAGCCCAAACCCGCCGCGTGGAATGAGCATCGGTGCACATTCGGCCCATGTGTTTGTGCTGGGCGTGTAGACCTCGCAAATGCTCGATTCGCGCCCATCGTCATACCCCCCCACCACAAAAATGCGATCATTTAACGCGACTGCTGCTGTCAAGCTGCGGGGTGTTGGCAATGGGGCAATGGCCCGCCATGTGTCGCTGGCGATGTCGTATACATAGCTGTTGGCAGTGGTGTTGTTTGCCACCTTGCCGCCAAAGACAAATAATTGCTCGTTGAGGGCTGTCATGGCGTGGCCGGTGGTGGGGCGGGGCAATGGGGCTAAAACGCGCCAAGTGCCATTCACAATGTCATAGGCCTCTAAGCGGTTCGTTGCTACATTATTGGCGGTGGTTCCGCCTGCCACATAAATCAAATTTTCTACAATGCTGGCGACCACATTCCAAACTGGGGTTGGCTTGGGTGCGCCTACGCCGCGCCAGCTATTGCTGCTGCGCTCAAACAACAACACATCCCCCGAAGCGCTTTGGTTTATTTCGCCCCCAATCAAATAAATATGGTTGTTGTTGGCGGCTACGGCTGACGCACGGGCGCGTTGGGTGGGCAAGGCCGCCCGCTGAAACCAGCGTGTGGTTTCGCCGGGGGCCAAAAAGCCATTATCGATGGCCTCGACCAAATTTGTGCCATCAGCATTAGGCGTTGCTGCGCCCCGCGTGGTTGGCAAGCTAATGACGATGCCCATCAGCATCAATGCCACTACCAGCACCAGCGCCATTTTGCGCCAACGACTGAGCTGGGGCATGGGTTGCGGGTTTGGCGCAACCTTTGGCAAAATCGGCACAAATATGGTTGGCGCAGTGGCTGGTTGAATGGCTGTATCGGCTGGTGTGATTTGTGTGCTTGGGTCGGCAGGGCGATCAGGGGGGGCATCGCCGTGAGCAAGACGATTGTCGTTTAAAGCCGTAACTGGTGGTAAATCGGTTGGCTGAAGATGAGATGTATTGGGTGACTGATTTTGCTCATCGCCTGATATTGGCAATGGCGTTATTTCGGGCGGTTTGGTGGCTGGCTCATGACCCGCCGCTACCCAACCGCTGCGAATGGCATGTACCGTGACCTCGGTACGTGTGTGTAACCCCAGTTTGG
>CAMDWA010000069.1 GCA_945877855.1 Thermoflexus hugenholtzii JAD2
AAATAAACTAGCCTGTCACCCCGACGCGAAGCGAGGGGTCTTTGCATAACATACGGTTGTAGCGTATGTTATGCAAAGATTCCTCCTCGTAGTTTACCCTGAGCTTGTCGAAGGGTCGGAATGACAAGTATGATATACAATAAATCCAAGTTCGTGAGCCAGAAAAAATAAATTTCCGATTTTTCGCTAACTAATTTTGATATTTATTTTTCTGCGCTTAATCACCCCAAATCAAACAAAATGAGCGGGGTCTCCATCTCGGCGCGGTCTAGGCCGCCGTGATGCCCGCGCAATTCGTTCTCGAAGCGGTCTTTTTCATACCACCACACCGATTGGCCCGGCTGTGACAAAACAACCAAATTACCGACGCGATCGATAAAACGCTGCGAAATGTCATTGCCAAAAATGCCTTGCGCGATGAGCGATTGCGTGGTGTAAACTTCGGCGCGTCCAGCCAGAGCAGTGCGCAACATCGCCTGCACCGCATCCAGCAAATGTGGTTTTACATACAAAAACATGTCACGCGGCGAGCCAGCCGGCACAATCGGCGCCCCCGATCGGCTCAACATAAACGACTCAGCAATATCTGGGTGTTTTAAATTGAGAAAGTAAGTGTCCTCGGGCGGCGTATCCACCTGCCCATGATCCGCCACCATCATCAACAAGGTCTTACCCGCCTTGCCTGCCACCCGATTTAAAAAATGATGCTCAAATGTCCATAAAAAGTTCTCGATCTGAGCGGTCACTTGGGGCGATGATGGGCCGTAATCATGCGCCAATGTGTCAATATCGGCAAAATACAAATAAAAATAATGGCGTGCGCCCGTTGCGTTTTCAGCGCTGCCAGTCGTTTGCGTTTGCAACACCGCCTCAGACAAATTAACAAGCGCCTCTGACAAGGTTTTAAACCCATGTGTCTGTGCGCCTTTAAAAACCGCTTGGCTATAGGTGGTATGAATGAGCGGCTTCGGCATAAACATATGCGATTTCACCCCCGCCTCAGCCAGCCGTTGATAGAGGGTATGCGTCGGGAATAAATGCGCCGGATGTGCCTTCACTTTATGCAATGTTTCGCGCTCATGATCACCGGCAAACGAAAATAACAACGGCGCAATCACCGCATCAACTTCTGGCTCATAATAAAACCATTCATGCACCCCACTTTGCGCCAAATTTAAGCCGGTGTTGATGGTGGTGACATGCGCCGCCGTTGTCGCCGGAAACATTGAGGTTAATTTTGACACCGCCCCATCTCGCATAAACCGCTGAATAAGCGGGTGTTGGGCAAATTGCTCGATAAAACGCCAACCAAAGGCATCGATAAAGCACAATACCACGTTATCGTAATCAGGCGCAAAATTGCCAAACACGCTGGGCGGCAATTGCGGCAAGCCAGCCGAATGGCCCGTTAAAAGCTGCAACACGCTGCCGGGCACATTGGCAAAACAATAAGATTCATACAACGGGTGCACATTGTTTGCACCAAAGCTGGCATTTTTTACGGCATCAAGCGAAGTAATATTAAGCATATACTGAATGCGATCCCAAACCGAGGTTTTCGCCGATTTCACAGCCCCTTTGATAAGGGATAATGAAATCAACATTTTCTCAATTCTTACTCAGGCGAAGTATAAATTAACAACAACCAAATATTCGAGACAAATCACTGCCCCATTTTCGATAAATTTGTGGTAATCTTGCAACCGCTCTATGCGCGTGCTCATTACAGGTATGAACGGCTTCGCAGGCACTGCCCTGTGTGAATTGCTGATAAACGAAACTTCTTGGACCCTCCTCGGAGTGGCGCGATCTGCGCCCGACCATTCTAGCCACCCGCGCATTGCGTGGGCCAAGCTCGATTTAAGCGATGCCGATGGTATTAAACAGCTCATACAACGCGAAAAGCCCGATGTGATCGTGCATTTGGCGGGTCAGGCACATGTGCCGACTTCGTGGGCTGACCCTTGGGGCACATTCGAAAGCAATGTGCGCTCACAATTACACCTGTTTCAAGCCATTCTTGCGGCTAAAAGCTCGCCGCGTATTGTGGTCATTACGTCGAATGAGATTTATGGCGCGCCACGTCACGCGCAAGAATTGCCATTTCGCGAAACGCGCCTGCCTAGCCCCAACAACCCCTATGCCGTCAGTAAAGTGGCAGCCGATGCAATGGCACTGCAATACCAACGCAGCCATCAGCTCGATGTGATTGTGGCCCGCCCCTTTAACCATACCGGCCCCAAGCAAAATGGGCGTTTTGTGGTGCCCGATTTTGCCCGCCAAGTCGCCGAGATTGAAGCAGGCAAACGTGAGCCATTAATGCGGGTGGGCAATATGAGCGCCCAACGCGATTACACCGATGTGCGTGACATCGCCCGCGCCTATTTAGCCCTCATTCAACATGGCACAAGCGGCGAAACCTACAACGTATGCAGCGGCACACCGCGCTCAATCCAATCGATTTTAGATCACCTCTTGCAGTTAACGCCCGCCGCCATTCGCATCGAAACCGACCCCAGCAAATTTCGCGTGGTCGATACCCCCATCAGCTACGGCGATAACAGCAAAATTCGGCAAGCTACAGGCTGGCAACCCCAAATCCCAATTGAACAAACCGTCGCCGATATTTTAAATGAATGGCGTCATAACGTAGAGATGGGTCGATGACCGCTATCGCAAAGTAAGGTTTTCGCCAACTTCACTATCTCCGATCAAGCATGGCTTGATAGGGGATAGTGAAGTTGGCATTCCATCAATTTTTATTCTTTCTGGGTATATTACAATTGGCAATTCGTTGCGCAGACGATGCGAAATCGTTGAGCGCTAGCGAAAACCATTTGCAACGATATACACATGTCACAAAAGACCGCATTAATTACAGGAATCACGGGTCAAGACGGCTCGTATTTGGCTGAGCTATTGCTCAGCATGAACTATCGCGTCGTCGGTATGGTTCGCCGCACCAGCACCATCAATTTTGACCGCATCAAACATATTCAAGAACAAGTCGATATTGTGCAGGGCGATTTGCTCGACCAATCATCGATGATGGATATTGTGCGCGAATATCAACCCGATGAGGTCTATAACCTTGCGGCGCAATCATTCGTGCCAACATCATTTTCACAGCCAGTGCTAACCGGCGAATTTACAGCGTTGGGCGTCACGCGTATTCTCGAGGCCATACGCCACGTTAAGCCCAATACCCGCTTTTACCAAGCCAGCAGCAGCGAAATGTTTGGCAAGGTGCAAGAAGTGCCCCAACGTGAAAGCACCCCGCTCTACCCGCGCAGCCCGTATGGGGTGGCGAAGGTGTATGGACATTGGATCACGGTAAATTATCGTGAGAGTTATGATCTATTTGCTTGCAGCGGTATTTTGTTTAATCATGAATCACCGCGGCGTGGCTTAGAATTTGTTACCCATAAAGTGACCCATGCCGTTGCCAAAATCAAGCTGGGGCTGCAAAAAGAATTGCGTATGGGCAATTTAGATGCACGCCGCGATTGGGGCTTTGCCGGTGATTATGTGCGTGCGATGTGGCTGATGCTGCAACAAGATCATCCCGATGATTATGTTATCGCCACCGGCGAAACCCACGCTGTCAGTGAGTTGCTCGATGTGGCTTTTAGCTATGTCGGCCTCAATTACCAAGATCATGTCATCATCGATCCAAAGTTTTATCGCCCTGCCGAGGTCGATTTGCTGATTGGCGACCCAGCCAAAGCCAAGAAAGCATTGGGTTGGGAGCCACAAGTAAGCTTTAAAGTGTTGGTGCATATGATGGTCGATGCAGACTTGGCTGAACTCAAAAAATAAATGGCTTCTGTATCTTCTCAATCTTTGGGGGCATCCTCAAAAACGTAATACCGAAATCACTACGACTATGTGTTTAGTGTGGGTTTTGCCCAAGCCAAATATATAGTCATAGTGGTTTTGGTGAAAACCGTTTAAATGTCAAATAGTCTCAATATTGTCGCCATTGGTGGTGGCGGTGGCACCGTGCAGGTGCTGACCGGAATGCGCAAATATACTCCGAACCTCACCGGCATCATTGCAGTAACAGACACGGGTCGCAGCACTGGCAAAGTGCGCGAATTAGCACTCATCCCCGCTCCCGGTGATATTCGCAATGCCCTTGGTACATTGGCAGGCGAAAATAGCCCAATCGAACAACTCATCCAACATCGGCTCAAGGTTCCTCATTTTCAACAACTCGATGGCGTGGCTTTTGGCAACCTCATGTTGGCGGCGCTGACCCAAATGAAGGGCGATTTTGGCCTTGCGGTCGAGGCGATGCGCGAGATGTTGCGGGTCGATGTGCGTATTTTGCCGGTCACCACCCATAACACTCATGTGTGTGCCGAGTTGGTTGATGGCACCATGATTGAGCAAGAACTGAATGTGCGGGCACTGGGCAAACCACCCATTAAACGAGTCTTTATTCAAGATCGCATGGCCCGCGCCTATCGGCCCTGTCTCGAAGTCATTGAAAAAGCCGATCTCATCACTATTGGCCCGGGCAGCTTGTTTACCTCGGTGTTGGCTTGTTTGGCCTTCGAAGAACTATCCGCAGTCATTCAGGCTTCGCATGCCAAAGTGGTTTATATTTGCAACAATACCACCCAGCCTGGCCAGACCGATGGCTACGGCTTGTTTGATCACGTCAATCAGATCAGCAAATATTTAAATGGGCGGCTCGAGTACGCCTTGCTCAACAGCCGTGCCCCATCGGCGGCCCTACGAGCGGCGTATGCAAAAGACGGGGTGCAAGTGCTGCTGCCAACTGATGACGAAATTACCCAAATTAAGGCCTTGGGGGTTAATGTGGTGGTTGAAGATTTGGCACAATTAACCGAAGGTAAGCGCGATTTGTTTGATAAGCAAGACTCTATTCGCCATGACCCGGCGGCGCTAGCGCAGGTGTTGATGGGATTGATCACCACGCCATCAAAAAGTCATTAATAATCCCCCCACCTTCCGGCATTTATACCCTCATCCATCACTCATCATGCCCCCGTAAAATATGTTCCGCAAAGTTGCGACTGATAAAAGTTTAATAGATTGTGATGATTTCCAATGGCTATTGCTGCATTTAAACCTGCCCCTATTTTTAAACCTATCGATATTAACGCTGAAGCCTTGCGCCAATACAGTGCAAATGATTCGGCTTGGATGCAAAAACAACGTGCTGCCGCGTTGACGATGTTACAAAACACCCCCATCCCCACACGTATCGACGAAATTTGGCGACGGGTCGATTTAAATCGTTTTAATCTAAACCAAGCGCTGCAATTGGCATTGATCGGCAACACCAGTGCCGCAGCCGAACCCAGCGATTGGACGGTTTTGCGCGATGTTGCAAATGCGCCGGGTTGGCTGATGCATGTAAATGGCGTTTGTACTACGCAGCGGCTCGATCCAGCATTGGCGGCCCAAGGCGTGATTTATTGCAGCCTCGATCAAGCCACTCGCGAACACATGGCCTTGCTCGATCAATATTTGATGACGCAATGTGTTAAGCCGACCGATACATTTTTTGCAGCGTTACACGCCACGTTAATGCGCGGTGGCGTAGTGTTATATGTGCCTGCTGGTGTTAGCATCGAAGCGCCATTACGCGCCGGCACATGGCTGAGTGCCGATCACAGCGCCTCATTTCATCACACTTTGGTTGTTATGGGCGCAGGGGCTAAGGCTAAGCTGATTGAAGAATTTGGCTCACCCAGTGCAATGGGTGAGACCGCTGCCGCCGGTATGCCAACCCAAGCTGCTGGCGCCGCCATGATCAACAGCAGTGTCGAAATTTTGCTCGGCGACAATGCCCAACTCGATTATGTCAGCATTCAAGACTATGGGCGACACACCTATAACTTTAGCACTGAGCGGGCTAAAGTGGGTGAAAACGCCACTTTGCACTGGGTGGTTGGCGGCATTGGTAGCCGATTCACCAAGACTGCGATTGAGGCTGATATGATCGGCAGCAAGGGCACGGCGTTGCTTTCAGGGGTGTATTTTGCAGACAGCAAGCAACAAATGCACTATGACACCCAACAAAATCATATCGCCGAAGGTTGTGTGAGTGATTTGTTGTATAAAGCGGCCTTGCGTGATGAAGCCCGTACCGTTTGGCGCGGCAACATTCGTGTGTTCCCGGGAGCGCAAAAGACTGATAGCTATCAAGCCAACCGCAATTTGCAACTCAGTGACAAGAGCCGCGCCGATTCCATCCCCGGCCTAGAAATTGAGGCTGATGATGTGCGCTGCACACACGGGGCCACCGTTGGGCAAATTGAAACTGAGCCGATGTTCTATCTCGAATCACGCGGTATTCCGCCTATCGATGCCCGCCGTCTGATTGTCGAGGGGTTTTTTGCCCCTGTCATCGAGCGTATCCCCCTTGCTGAAACCCGTGAGCGTTTGCTTGAAGAAATTGGCAAGAAGATTTAAGCTTTGAGCCATGAGCCATGAGCCTTGAGCCTTGAGCCTTGATTTTAAAGTTTAAGGCTCAAAGCTTAAAGCTCAAAGCTCATGGCTCATGGCTTTATTGTTATGTCAACAAACTTGCAATTCTAAAAAAACCTTTTATCCTTGCGACTATGCATTGGGAACGAGCAACCGACGACGTATATGTTTTTACCAGCGATCGTTACGCACAAGTAACGGCCACACTCATTGTGTCTGGGGCAATTGGGGTCATGATCGACACTTTGCCATTTCCGAAAGAGACCGCGCAAGTGGCAATGGCAGCCCAAAAGCTGTGTCCGGGTGGGGTGCGCTATATCATTTATACCCAACACCAAGCCGATCATGTGTTTGGGGCGACGTTTTTTCCACGGGCCGAGATCATTAGCCATACCATGTGTCGCCAATTGTTGATCGACAAGGGGTTTGCAGCCTTAGAAAGAACCAAAACGCAATCGGATGAATTTGAAGTGACCAAAATCAAATTGCCGACGATTACGTTTGATACTGGCACATTTTCATTGCGCTTGCCGGGCAAAACGCTCGAAATGATTCATACACCCGGGCATACGCCCGATTCAATTTCGGTGTTGTTGCAAGAAGAGAAGATTTTGTTTGCCGGTGATACGGTGATGGCGTTGCCAACCGTGGCCGAAGGCGATATCGCCCAATTACGTGCTTCACTTGAAATGGTGGGGTCAATGCCACTAGACAGCATTGTGCAAGGTCATGGCGATGTCATTTTGCGTGGCGAAATTAAAGAGCATATTCGCAAGAGCCTTAACTACCTTGAGAATTTAGATTCGAAAGTACACGAGGCCTACGAACATGGTGCAACCCGTGACGAAGTGCGGCTCATTACCATTGAGGCATGTGGGATGCAACGTGCCATGTTAAATGGCTTGGTCAATAACCTGCATATTGCCAATGTATTGGGTGTGTATGACCGATTGGCAAAGGCCAAACCCATCAAGGTTAAAACCAAAATCTCGGCGGCCAAGCTCGAGGCCATTGCTGCGGCCCCCAAACCGCCCAAAGTTGCCGATGAAGAAGTGGCCTTGGATGGCAAAGGCAAACGCAAATCTGCCAAAAAGGGCAAAGGCAAGAGCAAAGACGAAGACGAAGAGTTCGATGATTTTGAAGAGGAAGATTTGGATGATCTCGAGCCGCCCGATAACCTCGAAGATATCGAAGATTAGTTGATTTTTGACTGGAGCGTCGTCATGATGACGGCGCTCCAGTTATACTAAGAAAGGCTCAAAAATGCGGTTTTTGCCGATTTCACTATCCCGCCTTCAAGCTACGCTTGAAGGCGGGATAGTGAAATCGGCAGTTCCTCTATTTTTACCTTTGCTTGGTTGTTTGCTTGGCAATAGCACTTGCAGCGCACTCGGCAATAACGATATCGTTAGCTCACGCGATGTGTCAACCGAAAACACCTCACCATCGATGTGAATGGGCAAGGCGCGATCGAGCTTAAGCTGTAACGACTTTGCTTGCCCCATGCGCACATGTTTAGAATGAATGTGTGTGCCATTCATCACCTTGGGCAACAATTGCAACATTTGAAAACGGCTTAATTGTTGCACCAGCGCAAAATCGAGCAGACCATCGTCCATTTTTGAGCTGGGGGTGGTGATGAACCCGCCGCCCTCGCGTGGGCCATTGCCCAGCGTTAACATCATCACGGCTTGGGTTAGTGGCACTCCATCAACCAACATCTCGGCGTTGGCAGCGTTAAAGTTTTGGGCGATGGTGCGCAACACTGCCAATAAATACATCGGAAACCCACGCAAATTGGTGATGCGCCGCGCTTGCAAATTGGCCGCAGCATCAAACCCAATCCCCAAGGTGTTGTCCCAATATTCGCTTTTGCCACTTTGATCTTGCACCCACCCGATGTCGATGGCGGTGAGGGATTGGGGCGTTCCTTCATCCTTCATCCCTAATCCTTCATCTCTAATCTTTAACACATGTTTCAGCCCGCGCATCGGGTCAACCGTTAGCCTAGCCCCAAGCGCAAAATCGTTGCCAGTGCCAGCCGGCAGCACGCTGAGAATGGGGCGTATAGGTTGCGGGATTTGCATTAAGCCATTCACGACTTCATGCACCGTGCCATCGCCGCCAATTGCCACCACAATTTTTGTGCCACTCATGCCAGCTTGGGCAGCTAGTTCGGTGGCGTGGCGCGGGTAACGGGTTTCGGCCCAAGTTGCACCGGCAGCCTGAGCGGCCTCGCGCAAATGATGTTGTAGGGCGCGGCTGCCGCCTCGGTTGGCAGCGGGGTTAGCAATGCAAAGAACCATTGGGTATGAAATTTAAAATTGAAAATGAAAAATTGAAAATGAGAATAAATTGAATTTTACATTTTAAATTCTCAATTTTAAATTTTAAATTTCCCCAGCCATTTCATAAGGCGAATAAACCGCCCAGATTCATATTGCCGCACCAAATTGTGCCAATGATCGCGCTCAGCCACAAGTTGGTTGAGTTTGTTTTGGGTCTGAATGGCGGCTTCGGCGGCATAGTGTGGGTTGCCACGGGTTAATTGGTTGGTGGCGCGGTCAGCGGCGCGGCGCGGTTGTTGGCAAAATTGAATAAGTGGTGCGGCGGCCTTGGCCCACGCATATTGAACCCGCAATTGGTCAAAATTGGCGGCGGCTATCGGCTTATTCAACAACTGCAAAAGCGCAGCCGCGACAGCATTTGCATCGCCATAGGGCACAGTTAGCCCCACACGATGTTGGCGAATGAGGTCACTCGTCGCATCGCCGTGGGTGCTGACGATGGGCACGCCCGCCCACATCAGATCGAGAGTGCGGCTACGATAGGCCAGCCGCGTCTCGAGGGTGTCATGATGACAGGTGAGTGCTACGTCTGTCTCGCGCAGCAAGGTATGCCATTGCTCATACGGAACCCAATCGCCAAAGAAAATGGCGCGGTTGAGCAAACCGCTGGCCTCAGCGGCGGCGTATACCTGCTGAAAATGCCCTGCAATCTCTGATACGGCCTCTGCATTAGGGCGGCGGGTGCCGGGGAAGACCAAGCGGAGGTCGGGGCGTTGTTGATAGGCAAGCTGAACGCCTTTGATGGCGGTGATGGGGTCGAGCCAAGGCCACAAACCGCCCGCCCATAAAATGAGTTTGTCATCGTCAGTAATGCTGGGGAATAGTCGCGGCATCAGCGTGCGGGGTTGCTTGTGCCGTTCGGGTGGGGTTTCGGCTGTCATGCCAAACGGCACGACGTCGAGCAACTGGCGCAGGCTGGGGTCTTGGCGATAGGTGTGCAAATTGAGCCGCCCGTGTGCCTCGAGTTGGCCTAGCCACCAATCGCGTTGGCGCTCGCTGGCGCAAATAAAAAAATCGCCCATGAGGGCGGGTTGGGTGCATAAGGCCATACGATGTCGCCAATCGGTGTCGGCATCGAGGGGCGAATGATCGGCATACAACGCCAACCATTCGGCCATCAGCGGGTCGTAGCCATCGATGACGAGACAAGCATTTAAAGCTGCCAATTGCGGAAATTCACTAGCGGTGTCGATGGGCAGAATGATGACATCGGCTTGGGTTGCCAAGGCTTCGAGCGAGGCCCATTGCCCCAAGGTGTAATGCACAAATGCATAGCCGCTGGTGCTTAATGGCGGGCTGCTGGTGGCTAAATTGGGGGCGGCAAGTGTGAGTTGGGTGTGCGGGGCCAGCGCTTGCGCCAAATTGACATATCGCACGCCCGGCCCGGCCATGCGTTGGCCAATGATGTCTTGAGAGATGAGGAGGGTTCGGGTCATGGAAATTTAGAATTGAAAATTTAAAATGAAAAATTGAGCTTAAATTTAGAAGCTCAATTTTTCATTTTAAATTTTTCATTTTTAATTTTTTTCACACAGGCATCATATAACGGACGTGATAGATATAAGCCAGAATTTGCATCGCCTTCATTATCGATTTTGACAAAATCGCGTTGCACAACGGTGGCAATAGGCGCAAGCGAGACGGCATTGGGTACGCCCCAAATATCGCCTTGGGTGACGATGCTGACGATGCTATATGGCGCTTGTGTGAGGGTGGTGGCGATGTCGGTAGCGCCAATCTCGGCCACCCAAGGCCACACAAATAAATAACGTGAGACGGGCCGTAATTGGCTGTAAAAATGCACGTAGGGGTTGGCAGGGTAATAACCCAGTTTTACATCGGGTTGCCCACAAACCCATTGCTGCAAGGTCAGCGCTGTGGTGGCATCTTTTGCCAACACTTGGGTCGCGGTAAGGCTATTGCGTTGCTGCAAGCCAAAATCGATGCCAATAATAACCAAAAGCGCAATCAGTGGCGAAAGCCAAAGGGAAGGAGGAAGGAGGAAGGAGGAGGGATAAAGGATGAAGGATGAAGGATGAAGGATGAAGGGTGAAGGATGAGGGATGAAGGATGAGGGATGAAGGGCGATCGATTTGGGCGGCACAGTCACCTTGTCACCTTGCCACCTTGTCGCCCTGTCATCCTGCCCTCCTGTCACCTTGTCAGCCTGCCACATTGCCAACACAACAACGGCACACATAAGCAAAGGCAATTGGTCAAAATTGGTGCGCCCGCGCATGAGGGCGCAAGCCGCAAATGCAAAGACATAAAGCGCAGCCAGACTTTGCCGTTTGAGTACAAGCCACAGACAATAAAAAATGATGATGAGCTTGAATGTGATGTCAGAAATCAGCCACTCAGCCAGCACGCTAAAGGTTTTGAGTGCGTCAATGGGATACATGCGTTGGCTGGGGTCAAACAAGGTTAAACCGCTGATGACATTGAGCGCAATTTTGCTGAGATTAGCCAACAGGCCAGTACGCACGGTGTCGCTATAACGGGCGTAAATATCACGGTTAAAGATGACGACATCGCGGTAAAAATCGCCCAAGGCCCCATTCAGCCCCAAAAAGCCAAAACTGCCCAATACAACCCCGATAAAGGGCGCAAGAATAAAAGCCGTGCATAACGCCGATTCAAATTGTCGCTGACGGGTTAGGTGATGCAAGCGACGTGGCAAAAACCCTGTGCCAAATGGCAACGCGATGCCGATGAAGGTTAGCCCGACCGCAAAAAGGGTAAGCGGATTGGCAAGAATGGCAATGGCGGCAAACAAGCCAACGAGCGCCATACCCCATAAGTTTGGTAATGGGCGACGGCTAACATAAGCGAAGCCACCGGCAAACACGGGGGCCAACGCCACTGCCGCCAATGACTGATAGAGCATGAGATGACCGAGAAAAAATGGGCTGACGCAAGCCCAAATCAGCCATGTCAGCGTCCCAACGCGCCAATTGCGCAAGATCAACCCGACGCTGCCAAAGGCCAGCGCATTGAGAATAATGACGGCGAGACGCGCATTAAAAATAGAGATGCCAAACAGCTTAAAAAAAAGTGCGGTCCAATAATAAGCAAAAGGGAAATGATGCGAAAAAAGATCGCGGTAAAGCACACTGCCGTCTAAAACGATCAACTGCGCCACTGCCACATTGTCGGCTTCATCAATATAACCGCCGATGTTGGCAAAGATGAGGCTAATGCCGAGAGCAGCGAAGGCCTCAATCAGCCAAACACCTCGTGCAAGTTTAGGCGACAAGCTTCCAATCTCCTTCAAGCGCAATCAGACCATAGCGTTCAGCCGTGCCGCCCGGCACAATACGCAATTTGGCAGCCTGATACCAATAATCATATTCATGCGATTCTTGGCGGTCGTAGGCCGAAAACGAAAACCAATACTCGCCGGGCAAGAGCGGCAGCCGCTCGATACGATAATCGATGATGCCCTCGCCGTGAATACGTGGAATGTTGTAATTAGCCATGCCGCTATGCGGCCCGGCAATATTGGCCCCCGAGGCGGCATGTTCGATGCCAATGCCAAAAATAGGGTTTTCGACGGGTTGTAGCGCATTGTAATAAATGCGCACCACCAAGGGCGTAAGTGGGCTGAAGGTGGGCCGCAAATGCAAATGCTCGTTTAAAAATTCGATCTTTTGAATACGCACTTCGCCGCTGCCGGTGCGCCCAGTTGCCCATTGGGTCACGCCTTTGCTCGTGCCTTGTTCTTCGAGCACCGCACGGTAATAGGCATCGCTCACTTCATGCACATCGCTATCCATGCGCAAACGCCCATGATCGAGCCACAAGGCGCGGGTGCATAATTGCTCGATAGCGGGTAATGAATGCGACACCAGCAAAAACGTCACGCCTTTGCGTTTCAGCCGCAACATATATTCTTGGCATTTCTCTTGAAAATGTTGGTCTCCGACGGCCAAAGCTTCATCGACCAACAAAACCTCAGGGTCGAGATGCACCGCCACCGAGAAGCCCAGCCGCGCATACATGCCACTTGAATAATGTTTAACCGGGGCATCGATAAAGTCGATTAGCTCGGCAAATTCGATAATGGCATCGATTTTTTTCTCGATCTCTTTGCGCGACAGCCCCATCACCGCGCCATTGAGCACAATGTTGTCGCGCCCGCTCAGCTCAGGGTGAAACCCAGCCCCCAGCTCAAGCAACGCTGTTACCCGCCCACGCACCGACACCAACCCCGATGTCGGCGGCATAATGCGACTCATCAGTTTGAGCGCTGTGCTTTTGCCCGCGCCATTCGCGCCAACCAAGCCCACCGATTCACCACGATAGATATTAAAATTGACATTTTGCAATGACCAAAATTGATTGTTATCGGCATCGCTGATCGGTTTGTGCTGCAACGAGTTTTTAATGCGGTTAAAGCGGCTGATAAAAAGCTGTTGAAAGGTGCGAGGTTTATGACGATCCAAACGAAAACATTTGGAGACATCATTAAATTCGATAATGGGTTGTGAGGGCATAACGCGGGCGAGAGATTATACCCATTACAAAAAAATCAGTTATGCTTCGGTGCATGTCACAACCCATTTTAAAAATCGAGCGCGACGGACACGTCGCCATTCTCACCTTTAATCGCCCCGACAAACTCAATGCGCTTTCGCCTGATCTCATGCAACAATTTGGCGCAACGCTCGATGCCATTAACCGCGACGACGAGGTGCGTTGTGTGGTCATTACCGGCGCAGGCGACCGCGCCTTTTCAGTTGGCTTTGACCTCGATGGCCTCGAAATGCCCGACACCACGCCCGGCCTGAGCGCCGCCACCAACTTCAATTTTGACACCATCATGAAGATTTGGAATTTGCGCATCCCGGTGATCGCGGCGGTGAATGGCTATGCAGTGGCGGCGGGGTCCAATATTGCCATGATTTGCGATGTGACCATTGCGTCAGAAAAAGCCAAATTTGGCGAGCCAGAAATTCGGCACGGGGCGCTCTCGCCGCTAATGTTGCAGCCTTGGTTTAACAGCAACGCCAAAATGATTCATTATCTCTATTACACTGGCGACACCATCAGCGCCGATGAGGCCTTGCATTTGGGCATGATTGCGCGGGTAGTGCCGCACACCCAATTGTTGAACGAAGCCGTGCGGATGGCGCAACGTATTGCGCTGGTACCGGCCTATTGTGTTCGCATGACCAAAGACAGCCTGCGCCGCAGTTATGAGATCATGGGTTTTGTCAACGCCCAATATCAACACAAGGCCAATGACACGCTAGTATTAGGAGCGCGGGGCATCCCCGAAAAAGACCGGTTGTTTGGCCTCATGCAACAAGGCGATATGAAAACCTTTTTGCAAGAGCGCGATGGGCCGTTTAAGAATTAATGATTAATGGTTAATGGTTAATGAATCATTAACCATTAACCATTGACCATTAATTTTTACTCCCACGTCCGCACATCGACAAAAGATTTAGCATCGGCGGGTAACTCAGCGATTAGCTCGACATTGACCTTAAGTTTGATCGCCTCGTGCAGGGCGTGGGCAATAGCCGCAGATAATGACTCATCGTCGGTGTCTGGCATAGGCACAACTTTGATGGTTAATTCATCACGATGATTGTCGCGGGTGACGACAGCCTGATAACGCGCTACATCCATCATTCTGCGCATGATTTCATCGATATGACGCGGGTGAACAAATAAGCCACGCACTTTAACGCTGTCGCCACTGCGGCCTAGCCAGCCTACCAAACGTGGTTGTGGGGCATTGGGCATCAACGCCGACAAATCACCTACGCCAAAACGCACCAAAATGTAATCGCGGCGAAACAAGGTGACGACCACTTCGCCAGTTTGGCCGGGCGGCAAGGGTGCGCCGGTGTTGAGGTCACATACTTGAATGAGGGCATCGTCGGGCAAAATGAAACCGTAATGGTCGGGGCCTTCGAAGCCAAGATTGCCACATTCTGCCGTGCCATACACGTTATAACACTCAATGCCATATTCATCGGCAAACCATTTACGCAATGAGGGCGGCAGGGGTTCGGCGGCACAGACGGCAATGCGCAGTTTCCATTGTTTGGGGTCGCGTCCCAATTCTTTGGCCTTGTCGATCAGCCCTTTAAGGTAACTCGGCAGACCGGCGTAAATCGTCACGCCTAACGTCTCGATACAGTCGATTTGTTGTTGTTGTGCGCCAATACCGCCCGGAACGACGGCGATACCGGCAGCGCGAGCGCCTTCTTCAAACATCGCACCGGCTGGCGAAAGATGATACCCAAAACAATTGAGTGCCACATCACCGGTTTGAATACCCGCCATGCGAAATGAGCTGGCCCAGCGCCATGAGTCGGCTTCGTTGGGTTCGGGGTCAAATATCGGGCCGGGTGATTGAAAAATGCGCTTGAGCGAGCCAATTGGCACGGTCAACATACCACCCAACGTCGAGGGCTGGCTTTGCTGAATCCGGGTTAGGTCTTGTTTGCTCAGTATCGGCAGTTTGCTCAGGTCGGTGGTTGATTGAATATCGGCAGGCGTGAGGCCGGCGGCTTCCATGCGTTGCTTAAGCGCAGGCGAGTTAGCATAAGCAAATGCGATTAAATCGCGGACTTGGTGATCGAAGTTTGACATGATTTTGAGTGAGATGAATTGCTTCCCTTGGCTATATTTGCTATGTTTGGGCTATTATTTAGTTGATGGCATATTCTGAAAAACGCCGCATTTCAGGTGAATAAAAACCTAACACAATGTCGCTTTTAGGCACTCCGCGTGCGAGCAAATCATCACCGATGGCTAAGTCAGTGCTATTATGTTGAATCCAAATTTTTTCATTTTTGATATCGGCGTGAAAAAGACACCCATATTGCCGCTGACGATTGGCAAAGCCGACATGGACTAATTGATAATGATCGCGCACGGTATCAAAAATAGTTTGAATTTCAAATTGTTCATTCTCTGCAATTCCGCGTGCTTGATTAAGATATGTACCATATTCTAATAATATCTCTTGCAAATCTTTTCGATATTGATCTATTTTTGCCACGATACAACCTCCTCGTTATAAGGGTCAAAAATGACAAGCTTGACATCATAGCGGTCAATGACTCGTCGAATTGTCTCTCGTTGAAACAAACCTTGATATGTTTCAATAGGCACGGTTAAATAGAGATCACGATCAGGATCTATTTGCAAAATAACTTCACGATAATTTAAAAATTGTCCAAGCGCTGTATGAAATTCGTGATATGCAGAAGCAGAGATAAAATTTTTTACTTCAACTGCGATTTTCATCCCATTTTTTTCAGCTGCAATCATTCTTTCTGCGCCCAAATCAATAAAGATTTCTGTTCCATCGTTTAATTTTAAATTTAGGGGATCATGCGTAATAATCCACCCATCTTTAATTAAAGCTCGTTTTGCAGCACCATGAAAAGCATCTCTTGCCATTGATTAATTTTACGTCAAAATTTGAAAATACAGTTGTTATCAAATCATTCGCAACCCGTGTAATGCCACACTGCGCCAATTCCCCCGGCGCGTTCAACAATCGTCTCGCACACACGCCCCTCGGCTCGCAATAAATCAAGATACCCCAGCAGCATCCACAAGCCAACCATACCGTGTTCAAGTGGCAAATAAGCATACATAACCTTCAGCAATCCCGCAACTGTGTTAATGCCATTTTTTACGTGCTGATAACATTCTTCTTTACGGTTCAAAATACGCTCGCGTTGGGCTTGAATGACTTGTCGATGTTGCCAAAATAGCTCGCCATGCCCGGGGTAAACCACGTCAATATCCATCGCCTCTAACCGATCAAGCGATTGCATAAAAGCTGGCAAAGATGGCTTCCGCGACTCACCTACGTTAGGGGCATCAACAACAGGAGTGGGCGCTTTTGCCAACAACATATCGCCCGAAATCAATTGACGAGTTTCTGGCTGATAAAAGCACATTTGTTGTGAATCATGCCCGGGGGTGTGCAAGGTTTGCCATGTCACGCCGCCCCACTGAAAGACATCCCCTTCGCCAAAGCCAAACAAGCGTTCATCGGCAACGGGTTCGCTATGCAAAGCGGTGCGATTGACGTTGGCAGCAAAACGTTCAATCATGTCATCGGGCAAGCCCATACCGGGCAACAGCACATCATGATAATAAGCCAAACGATGACCCCACTGCGGGTTTGTCAGTCGCATCACATGCATGGCCCCATGCGCAATCCATACCTTTGCGTCGCCTTCACGCGCAATACGCGCTGCTAACCCATAATGGTCAATATGTGGATGGGTAATGACGACGTGTTTCAGATCGGCGGGTGTTAAATGCTGCTCGGCTAGCCCGGCCACAAGCGCATCCCAACAAGCTGTTGAGTTGTATCCAGCGTCTATTAATACTGGCTCTGGCTGGCGAAATAAATAAACATTGACCGAATCTGGACGAAACGGCAGTTCAATACGAATAGGTGTAGCGTTATTGTCTAATTGCACAGGGTGCAAATATTACCCGATCAAAAAAGTGCTGCAAAGTAGAAAGTGCAAAGTGCAAAGTAGAAAGTGAAAAGTGGAAAGTCCAAAATTAGACCAACTTCCACTTTGCACTTTCCATTTTCTACTTTGCAATTTTATATGCGATGCAAATGCGGGCCGAAGTCGGCTTCGTAGAAGGGCGAGACCATGTGACCCGGGCGCACCAACTCATCGACCTTGGCAAAATCTGCTGGGGTGAGGGTGACATCGAGTGCCTTCATGTTGTCTTCATATTGCTGCATGGTGCGCGGCCCAATGATGGGTGACGTAACCCCCGGCATACTCATACACCACGCGATGGCAAATTGCGAGAGGGTGCAACCACCGCGTGCCTCGACATAAGCCATCAGCGCATCGACCACGTCCAAGGCGTTGTCGTTCCAACGTCGAGAAATTGCCGGATTTTTGAGATACATATCGCCCACGCGCGTGCCTTCGGGCGGCGTGGCGTTACGATCATACTTGCCGGTCAACATACCGCCCGCCAATGGACTCCACGGCATGAGGCCGATGCCATAGGTGCGAGAAAATGGCACCAATTCACGCTCGATTCGGCGATCTAAAATATTGTAAGGCGGTTGCTCACTGACAAAGCGATTAAGGTGCAAATCGCGTGAGGTCATCACCGCCTCCATCAACTGCCAAGCCGCAAATGTGGTGGTGCCGATATAACGCACTTTGCCAGCCCGCACAAGGTCATCGAGTGCTTGCAAAGTCTCATCAATTGGCACACTCGATTGGGGGCGATGCAATTGGTAGAGGTCGATGTAATCGGTTTGCAAACGACGCAAACTGGCATCGCACTGTTCAATAATGTGTCGTCGTGTGTTTCCACCCGACATCGGGTCGGTTTCATCCATCACGTTATACACCTTGGTTGCCAAGAAAATGCGCTGGCGTTTGCCGTTGCGTTTTAGCGCCTCACCAGTCACTTCTTCGCTGCGGCCTTTGGTATACACATTTGCGGTATCCAAAAAATTGATACCATCATCAATTGCACGGTCGATAATGGCATATGAATCATCGGGGTTGGTTTTGCCCCCAAAATTCATACAACCCAAACAAATTTTACTGACTTTAACGCCAGTGCGGCCATAAGCACGATATTCCATAATTGCTCCTAAAATAAATTTTTTACAAAAATCAAGCGTAACTAACGTTTTAATAGATAGCTTAGTGCTACTCGACAATCATGTAAAGTATAGCAACATTGCAATCACTATAATATGAAGCAAGGAACCCCAACTATGACAACTGATCGTTTTTATCACATTGGCTTTGGCAAATCTGACCTCGGCGACCCTGCGCCAACGCTTGCCTTATTAAGCGGCGACCCCAACCGCGCCAAATTGATTGCAGAAAAATACCTCACCAATGCGAATGTGCTCTCAGAAAATCGCGGTTTAAATAGCTATGTTGGGGCGTTGCCCAATGGCAAACGCATTCTTTCATGCACCAGCGGCATGGGTGCGCCGTCACTTAGCATTGTGGTGAATGAATTGGTACAGGTCGGCGTGCGCACCATTATTCGCATCGGCACCTGTGGCTCAATTCAGGCCCATGTTTTGCCCGGCAGTGTGGTGATTTCGAGTGCGGCGCTGGCGCGGCAAGGGGCTACCAACGATATTGCCCCGCCTGAGTATCCGGCATCGGCCAATCCATTCCTGACAGTGGCATTAGCCAACGCCGCTAAATCGCTCAATTTAGATTACCATGTTGGTATTACCGCCAGCGTCGATACTTTTTTCGAGGGCCAAGAACGCACCAGCTCATCAGCCAACCCTCATTTATTGCGTTGGCTGCATGGCATGACCGAAGAATATCGCAACCTTAATATCATCAATTATGAGATGGAAGCTGGCATGTTGTTCAAAATGGGCAATGTTTATGGGTTTCAGGCGGGCTGTATTTGTGGCGTGGTAGCGCAGCGCACTCGTGGCGAAACTGTCGTCACCGAGGCCAAAGTCGTTGCCGTCGAACATGCAATTGAGGCGGCGGTGCGCACGGCAGAAGCATATGAGGGGGATTAGGGATTGGGGATTAGAGATGATGAGTCATGACTTGTAACTTATGCTCTATGCCCGTCAATCCCTAATCCCCAATCCTTAATCCTTCTTCCCCCTTCGCTTTTTAATCACTTCTGCCATAATGCTGACGGCAATTTCTTCGGGGGTTTCGGCGGCGATTTCGATGCCGATTGGGGCATTTACACGGGCTAAGTCGGCATCAGTGATGCCGCGTTCGCGTAGCGCTTTCACCGCCGTGATCCAGCGGCGCTGGCTGCCGATTACGCCAATATAGGCCACCTCAGATTGAAGTAACGTCGGCAAAATGCCAACATCAATCGGATAGCCGCGCGTGAGCATGGCGACATAGGTTTGCGGTGTTAGTGCCAGCTTTTTTAGCGCATCGGCCAACACGCCCGGCAAATATTCATCTGCGCCCGGGCATAATTCGGGCGTGCAAAGCTCAGCGCGATCGTCGAACACCACCACGCGAAAACCAGCCCATTTAGCCAAATGCACTAACGCCCGCCCAACGTGCCCAGCCCCAATAATGGCGAGGGTCGGGGTGGTTAGCATCGGCTCAATAAAGACCTCGACTTCGCCGCCACAAACCCCCGGGTCACCGCTGCTAGGGTCGGCCAATTGATATTTACCATTGCGAATTTCGCCATCGCGGATGCTTTGTTGAGCCAGTTTGATGACGCGGCTTTCCATCTCGCCACCGCCAATCGTGCCAGCAATAATTTGCCCATCGGCCCCAATCAGCATTTTTGAGCCAGCCCGACGTGGCACCGAGCCGCTGCTGCGGATGATGGTGCACAAAGCCGTTGGCACATTGCGGGCATTATGGTCGGCGGCAATCTGAAAAATATCCAAGAGCAATTACGAATTACGAATTACGAATTACGAATTACGAAGTGGTCGCAAGTAATTTTGCACTTCGTAATTCGTAATTTGTAATTCGTAATTATTTGAGGCTGCGTTTAATCAAGACACCGACCATTGCACGGCGATAATCGCTGCTGCCCAGCCAATCGCTGGGGGGATTGAGAGCCGCGAGTGCAGGGTTTAATGAAATATTGAGTTGGCTAGGTGGCTTACTGGCCAGCGCAAAACATAAATCGCTTAAAAGCATCGGCTTTGTCGCCACACCACCGGCAGCGATACGCACATTCGCCAAAACATTGTTGGCAATGGCATAAACACTCGCCACGCATACAATTGGGTAATCGGCGGGGGTGCGTGCCACTTTTTCATAATGAATGACTGTGTTGACGTTTAAGAATGGCACAATCAGCCCTAAAACAATGACACCACCTTTCAATAATCGAGGATGATAGTCTAAAAACCCGGCCAAGGCTACAGTTTTACGTTGGTCTTTGCTATTTGGGCTAAATAGCAATACTTCGGCATTGAGCGCCAACAGGGCTGTAACGATGGGAGAAGCGTTGTCTGCGCCGACAATCGCCCCGCCAATGGTGCTGCGATGCCGCAACCCAATGGCCGCCATATCGTGCGCAGCCAAATTGAGCAAATAAAGCGGATGATTATCGGCAACGGTTTGGCCTGCCTCAACCAGCATTTGCAGCGATACCATTGCGCCAATATGAATTTGTTCGCCAACCTGTTCAATTTGGTCTAAGCCCAATTGGCCAAGGTCAACCAAGGTTTCGGCGTTAATGTCAACGTTATAGGCCCATGAGGTTGCACCAGCAATCGCAAGATTTCGCGTGTTTGCCGTTGCCAATAAGGCCGAGGCTTCATCAACGGTGTTGGGGCGAAAATAGTGAATGTTTGTTGTCATGATTTACTCGATCCCCACCACAAAATAATAATGGGGTTGCCCACCTAAATACAGATCAACGGCTTGGTTTGGGTATTTCTCGCGCACAAGTTCTGCAATTTCATTGGCAGTGCGCTCGCTCATGTTATTACCATAAAACATGGTGATTACCTCGCGGTCAGCGGTGTTTACCATTTGCAATAAATCGAATAGCGTGTCAGTGACTTCTTCGCCTGCCACACGCAATTTGTCATCGATTAGCCCAATAATTTGCCCATTGCGCACCGCCACGTCATTAATGGTGACATCACGGGTCGAGACGGTAATCTCACCCGTGGTGACACGGGCCGAAGCAGTGTTCATCGTGCCGACATTTTGCTCTAAATCGTGCTCAAAATTAAAGGCTAACGAAGCTGCAATCCCTTGCGGCAGGGTGCGGGTTGGCACAACCCGCGTCGGAATATCGCTTAATTGGGCGGCTTGATTGGCCGCCATAATAATATTGCCATTATTTGGCAATAAAATAACACTATGCGCCTTGGCTTTTTGAATGGCGTTGAGCAAATCTTCGACGCTTGGGTTCATGGTTTGACCGCCAAATACCACCACACGCGCCCCCACTTCTTTAAACATACGCGCCAACCCATCGCCCGATGCCACCGCAACAATGCCAACCTCTACCATATCAGCATGTTCGTCTTCTTCTTTGTGGTCAGCTTGGTTTTTGGCTTTTGATTCGTGGCTCTTTTCTTGCCCGGGGGTAAAGTCTTCTGACTGGGCTTGCATATCTTCGACAACGACATCGCGCAATGAACCAAGCTTGACCCCATAACTGAGGGCTACGCCCGGATCGGGCACATGCACATGCACCTTGATAATTTGGTCATCACCGATCACCAGCGGACAATTGCCCATCGCCTCGATATCGGCCCGCACTTTGTTAATATCGAGCGAAGTGCCACGCGGGGCATAAATCAAGTATTGCACATCATACCCCCAGCCACCTTCTTCGGTCGGGGTTTCGCCGCCACCCATTTGCACCCGCGCTGTATCGGCAGGGGGTGCGTCAATGGGTTCGCCATTGACAAAACGCCGCATGCCATCCAATACAATATACAGTCCGTAACCGCCAGAGTCAATCACACCCGCTTCTTTCAAAATCTTGAGCAAATTGGGGGTGCGTTGCACCGATTCGTAAGATGCCTTGGTGAGTGAGTTAATCATCTCGCGTAGGCTTTGGGTGGTTTGGGCAATTTCGGCGGCGGCATCAGCAGTTTCACGTATTACGGTCAAAATCGTGCCTTCGACGGGGGTTTTTACACCGCCATAGGCTTTATTGGCGGCTTCACGAAAAGCGGCGGCAATCTCTTCGACATTGGCATCGTCTTTATTTTCGACGGCAGCGGCAAAACCGCGCCAAATTTGCGAAAGAATAATGCCACTGTTGCCGCGTGACCCGCGCAATGCCCCATTCGATACGGCTTTTGCGACGACTCCAATTCTGGCATCATCCATATTTTCAATGGCTTTCCACGCCGACAGCATTGTCGCCGACATATTTGTGCCGGTGTCACCATCTGGAACAGGGTAAACATTGTAGGCATTTACCACTTCTTCTTGTTGCTTCAGCCAAACAGAACCGGCCCGCACTAATTGTTTCAAGCGATGACCGTCGATAACGTGTGGAATACTACTCATTGGGGATCCTCATTTGTAATGCGAACTGATGCCATATGAACGTGGACGGCATCGACTATATAACCTGTGCCATGCTCAATGGCATAGGTTATTTGATGCTGCAAACTGCTAGCAACAGACTGTAGCCGTACCCCATATTGCGAAATGATATGCACATTCACCACAACATGCTTTTTGCCATCATCGCCTTCGCTCAGCTTCACTTCTAGGCCACGATGTGGCTCGCGTTGGGTGCAATCATGCCCGGTATGCCGCGAGGCAATGCCCAACACGCCGTAGGTGTTGAGGGTCGCATTTAATGCAAGGCTAAAGAGGACTTTAGGCTTAATATGGGTTTCGCCGGTTGGTATAGTTGCAGACTCGTCACTCATGGTAGGTTAATTTTACTCTGAATGTGGCGATGCTATGACCTTAATATTAAGGGGGGGTGCGGGTCATTATTTTGCAGAAGATTGTCGTAATGCTGAATTAAGCTTAGCTTTACCAATAGGTTGATCACACCAAGGGGTAGCAGGCTTAAGTTTAAAGTCTGGTGGAAGAAGTGAAGGGTGAGTGGACTTGGGTTGAGCAGGA
>CAMDWA010000070.1 GCA_945877855.1 Thermoflexus hugenholtzii JAD2
AAAAAAAATCCTGTCCATCCTGCCCATCCATGTTCCCTTTTACAAAGCGACATTCGACCAAAACGAACAGAACAAAAAAAATCCTGTCCATCCTGCCCATCCATGTTCCCTTTTACAAAGCGATATTCGACCAAAACGAACAGAATAAAAAAAATCCTGTCCATCCTGTCCATCCATGTTCAACCCTTACCCCCCAGCCGCCAAAAAGCGCCCACTACCGCGCTCAGCCAACACCTGCCCCTCAGCAAACACCACCCGCCCACGTGACACGGTGGCATGAACCTTACCGGCAAACGTGCGATCAAGATACAGCTTATCGATCTCACGCGCCTTACTCACCATCGCGTCAAGCGTCATGGTAAATGGCTGACGTGGGTCATACACACACACATCAGCATCAGCCCCCAACGCAATCCGCCCCTTTTGCGGCAAATTAAAAATACGCGCCGGGTTAACACACACCAAATCAATAGCCTGCTTGAGCGAAATACGCCCATGCTGCGCCTCGGTCAACAGCGCTGGCAATAGCGTCTGCACTCCCGGCGCCCCCGATGGCGAGCGCCACATATCACCCCAGCCGCGTTCCTTCTCTTCAACCAAAAAGGTCGAATGATCCGTCGTCACCACCGACAACGACCCATCGGCGATGCCACCCCACAGCGCCACCTGATCGGCAGCCGTGCGGATGGGCGGATTCACCTTGCCATAAGGCCCCAACCGCATATAGTCATCTTCGGTAAAGAACAAATAATGTGGGCAAGTTTCGGCGGTAATATCCAACCCATCCCGTTGAAAACGCCGCACCACCTCCAAAGCATGTTTACATGTCACATGGGCAATGTGAATAGGCGCGCCCACCGCCTCGGCCAAGGTCAAAATACGCGCAATCGCCACCGCTTCTACCACTGGCGGGCGCGATTCCATATGCGCAGCCAAATCCATGCGCCCCGCCGCCCGCAACGCATTTATCTTCGATTCAAGCATCGAATCGCTCTCGCAGTGCACCACCAACCGCCGCCCCGCCGCCTTGGTCAATTGCAAGGCCTCATACAACTGGTCATCTTCGGTCAAACAAATGCCAATAAATTCATCATTACGGCCCAAGGGGGCGCGATGCATAAAAATCTTGAAGGCAATCGCCCCCATCTCCGCCATGCCCAACACATCATTGCGAATGAGGGTGCCGGGTGCGCCATACAGCGCCACATCCACAATCGCTTGCTCCTCGATCTTCTTGCGACGGTTCGCAAACGTCGCAGGCGTGGCGCAACCCGGGTTCGAGATCGGCATCTCAAAAACCGTTGTCACCCCGCCAGCGGCAGCGGCGCGGGTTTCGGTATAAAAATCGCCACGCACATCATGCCCGGGGGTGCGGCAATGCCAATGAATATCAATCGCGCCCGGCAACACCCACATGCCATTGGCATCTAAGGTCTCGGTGGCCTGCGGTAACGCCCCGCGCCCACTCACACTACAAATACGCTCATCGCGTATCCCCACATCGGCGACAATAAAATCGCCGTTTTCAGTCACCACACTTCCATTTAAGATTGCAAGGTCTAATTCTGCCATTGGGTAATTATGCTATAGCCGCAGATGCAATCTCGCGCATTTCGCCCTCAAAGCGTCAATTCCCAATTCTCGCCGATCAAATCAACCCCAAAACTATGGTGTGGCTCAGATTCAACGAGACGATAACCAGCCGCCACATAAATCGTCCGCGCCGCCGTCAATACGCTATTCGTCCACAAGGTAATCTTACGATACCCAGCCTGCCGCGCAAAAACGGTGCATTCATCGACCAGGCGCTTGCCAATACCCAACCCGCGGGCGCTCGGCTCAACCAACAACAATCGCAGTTTTGCAACTTCAGCCTCTTTCTTCACCAAAAACACCGAGCCGACCGGCTGCCCATGTCGCTCGGCAATCCAACAACGCTCATATATCGGGTCAAAATGATGAATAAAATCAGCCGCAATGGTCGCCACCAGCGCTTCAAAACGGATATCCCAACCATATTCTTGATGATATAGCGCCCCATGCCGCGAAATCACCCAACCGATATCGCCCGGGCGATGTGGCCGCAACACATAATCGTGATCAATATTTGTTAATCTATTCATGGCATTTTGTTGATACATGTCATTATCTGCTGCACCTTTGCCAACGACACGCGCTGTGTAAATGGGTCAATCACCCCACTGTGGCTATGCAACCCAAATCGCGCCGCCAACGGCGCCGATGCTTCTGTCGGTAATTGCACCAACAAGGTCGGCACAGTTGCCGCCGCTACCCCACCTGCAATCACCACCTCAATGCGCCCCTGTGCATAATCAATTAAATCTGCCAGCCACGCCCCACATTCAACCGCACGTTTGCCACTTGCCAGCGCTGCACCACACGTTAATACGCGGTCTATCCCCACGTCAATCAATTGATCAAGCAAGGCATGGGGCTGGGTTTGGATGGGTAATTCATCAAAGGCACGATGAAAAGTTACTTTTAGACCCAAGTTTTTAGCATAGGCGGTCAACATCGTTAAATGGGGCAGGTCAATGGCATATGTGCCACAGGCATACGCCTGCGGGGTTAACAGACCAAATACCACCCCATCAGCGCCAGCATGGGCCGCCATGCCAATTTGCTCGCGCATCAGCGCCACCTCGGTTGGCGAATATACAAAATCACCGGCCCGCGGGCGAATCATCACCATTACCCCCCGCCGCTGACCAAAAGCCGCACGCGCTACGGCAATCATCTCGAGGCTAGGGGTTAAACCTTGCACTGCCAAATCGGTGCATAATTCAACCGTTGCTGCGCCACCAATATACGCCATTTGCACGTCTAAGCGCGTGTTGGTGGCAGTGTTGGCATCAATGCAAATTTCGAGCGAGATCATGAAGTAGAATATTATTAGGTGAGTTAATGATAGCCGTAAAAGGAATTTATTCTAATGGCAAAGTTTTATTAAATATGCCATCCATCATATCGTCGCTGCCACAATATGCAGAAGTAATGGTCATTTTTGATACAAACCTCCTATCAGAATCTTGGCCTACAGAGTCACCAGATGACCCAATCATTGGCATTTTTAGTGGCTCGCCTAATCTGGCAACCGATGCTGAAAATATTCTGACGCATGAATTTTTACCGCAACACGCATGATTGACACATCTCGGCAAGCTGTTGCTGACACAGGGTTCATTGTAGCTCTCACCAATACAAACGATACCGCCCATGTATCAGCTCGGCAAAATTTTATACGCTTCGAACAAATTTTTCTACCCCAAAGCACCTTAACTGAAATTTTATTTTTAATTCGTCGCGATGCTGGGACTGCCACTGTTATTAATTTTCTCGATAGTCTTTATCGTAGCCGCCTCAAACTAACCTGCCTTAATGACCAAGATATTAAACGAACCACACAATTACTAAAGCAATATCAAGATAGTCGCATTGATTTCGTTGATGCGAGCGTCATGGCAATGGCTGAACGTTTAGAGATTCGCAATATCCTAACACTAGACCGCCGCGATTTCAGTTTAGTCCGCCCTGCAAAATGGGATTACTTCGAGCTATATCCCTGATAATCATCCATTAAGGCTTACGCAACACCTTATCTTTCGTCAAATAAGCATCAAATACGTGTTTTATTTGCAAAAGTTGGTTCATCAATAAACCAGCTTCATCCGAATTCGCCAATTCGGTTTTCAGCCAAATCTTCACTTCACACGTCACTTTATCGCGATATGGAATCCCAAGATCAATAATATTTGCCTTACGCGCCGTCATCAAATTTGTCACATCATTGAGCAAACCAGCCCGCTCAACCGCCTCTAATACAATCTCGACTGGCACACTTTCAGACACAGGCGCACCATAAGTCACCTCAATAAAACGCTCTGGGTCACAATTAATCAAATTTTTGCAATCACGACGGTGCACCTTCACCCCTTCGCCGCGCGTGGTATAGCCAATCAGGTCATCGCCCGGTTTGGGGTTGCAACATGATGCGGGGGTAGCATAAACATCGTATGTGCCAGCCACACAAAACACATTAACCGGCGAAGCGGCGGCAGGTTGTGGGCGGCGCCATCGTTGTGGCAATAAATTGGGCACCAAGCCGGGCCGCGCCTCACGCTCACGTTGTCGTCGTTGTTGTTCTTCGATAATGCGCGAGGTGAGATTATGAATCGAAATCACCCCCCAGCCGACCTTCTCCAAAAAGTCATCCATCGATTGCGTGCTGGTCTTAAACAACGCCTGCACCTCTTCGATCTTAAGCGCGTGCCCAGCACCCGTGCGTTTAATGGCTTGGTCAACCATTTGCCGCCCACCGGCAATATTTTGGGTGCGCTCTTGCCGCCGAAACCAAGTGCGAATTTTGTTTTTGGCAGTTGACGTAACAACCGTGCCTTCCAGCCAGTTACGGCTCGGCACCGCGTCGTTCTTGGTTACAATTTCAATTTGGTCGTCACTATTTAACGCATGGTTGATGGGTTTATACACCCCATTCACCCAACCACCACGGCAACGATGGCCTAAATCGGTGTGAATATGATAAGCAAAATCGAGCACGGTCGCGCCTTTCGGCAATTCAATCAAGCGGCCTTTGGGCGTAAAACAGTAAATTTTGTCATCTAGCTCACGGTTGGCCTGCACCGCCGCCGCCGTAAACGAGGCCGCATCATCTTCATTGCTACTCAGCGCCTTCAAATCATCACGCCAAGCGTCCAAATATTGCTGATATTGCGGCGTGAGCAGTTCCGATTCTTTATACAGCCAATGGGCGGCCACGCCATATTCGGCAGCCTGATGCATTGAACGGGTGCGAATTTGCACCTCAAGCGGGCGGCCATCTTGCACCACTACCGCCGTGTGCAAACTTTGGTAATGATTGTCTTTCGGCTTCGAAATATAGTCGTCAAACTCAGCCCGAATCGGTTTCCATAAGTTATGCACCACATATAACACCTCATAACAGCGCATTGCACCAATATCACGGGCACGTTTTTGGCGCTCTTCTTCGCTCAAATTATCGGTCAATACATCTTCGGTGCGCAACAAGGCTTCAACGGCATCATCTTGTTGATCTTCAATAATCACACGAACCGCGCGCAAATCCATAATCTGGTCAAACACCAACTTCTTTTTTTGCATTTTGCGCCAAATGCTATAGGGCTGCTTGGCCCGCCCAGAAATTTGAATACGGGTAATCCCACGTTCAGCCAATGCTTGTGTCAGCTTGGCAATTTGCTGTTTTACACTCTCATTACGCTCATCCGCCCCTTCCTCGAGTCGTTGCATCAAATCGAGCCATACATCTGACTCGGCATAACGAAACCCCAATTCTTCAAGCTGCTGTTTCCATTCCCACATCCCCAAACGATTCGCCAATGGGGCATAAATTTCGAGCGTTTCACGACCAATTTTCTTGCGTTTCTCAGGTACCATCGCCTCGAGGGTTTGCATGTTATGCAAACGATCGGCCAGCTTAATCAACACCACTCGCACATCGCTAGCAATGCCCAAAAACATCTTGCGTAGCGATTCAGCCTCACGGTTGGTGCGATATAAAAACGCCTCTTCACGCTCTTCTTTTTTGGTCGCCACATGATTGCTGTACGTATTCACACTAGCATTTAACACCAAAGCCGCAGCCGCCTGATCTTTCTGCAAATCTTTTGCCAAGGCCTCGCGTCGGCTAATCTTAGTCACAGAATCAACCAAATTAGCAACTTCGGCCCCAAAGCCCTGCTTAATCTCTTGAATGGTGACAGAGGTATCTTCGGCCACATCATGCAATAAGGCCGCGGCAATGGTTGCGGCATCTAAACGCATACAGGCCAACGTGCGGGCCACGGCAAATGGGTGCGTGATATATGGTTCGCCAGATTTTCGGCGTTGGCCTTCGTGGGCGCTAAGGGCTACGGCATAAGCCCGCGCAATCAGATCCCGCCCGCTCTCATCAGTTCGGGTGGCATAAAGGGCCAATAATTCGTCAATACTTGCAACTTGGCAAGTGTAAGGATCATCGAGCATAGCAACAACCTGTTTGAACGACGATGAAATAACAATGTAGATTTACACAGGCTAAAATTATACGCACATTAGCGTGATCTTAACAATATTGGCAAATTAAAAATCCATATGGCAAAACCTAACATCTTCAGCAAACTCAACATAGGCACATGGCGTGAAAACGCTTGGCTTATTCTGGGCTGCGTCCTCCAAGCCCTTTCAGTGGCCGTTTTCCTTGGCCCAGCCGATATTGCTTCTGGCGGGGCATCCGGCCTCGCTATCATCTTAGCGCGACAATTCCCCATTCCCATCTCTATTGGGCTACTCACCTTCCTCATCAACTTGCCATTATTTTGGCTGGGGGCACGTTATATGGGGGGATGGGGCTTTTTGCTACGCACGATCATCACCGTCATCTTATATACCAGCCTAACCGCCTTTTTTGAAAATGCCGCGCTAAAACCCCTCACCCAAGACCTCATGCTCAACACCCTATTTGGGGCGGTTGTGGGGGGAATTGGCGGCGGCATGGTGTTTTATGCGCGGGCCACCACCGGCGGCACCGATATTTTGGCGCTTTTGCTCACCCGATGGCGCGGGCTACCGCTCAGCCAAGGCTATCTTATTTCCGACGTGCTGGTCATTGGTTTGGCCGGATTGGTCTTTGGCTGGGAGAAAGCCCTCTACGCCGTCATCGCGCTCTATGTGGGGGGTGTAACCGCCGAAGCCGTGTCTGAGGGTGCGCATGTCAGCCGCACTGCGCTCATCATTTCAGAACAACCCGAAAATGTCGCACAAGCCATCTTAAGCCAAATGGGGCGCGGCCTCACCCGCTGGAGTGGTGTCGGTGGCTTTACAGGTCAAGATCGCCCCATTCTATTTGTAGTTATTAGCCGCGCCGAAACCGCCATGCTTAAACACATTGTTGCCACTACAGACCCCGCTGCCTTTGTCGTCATCGGGCACGCCCAAGAGGTTTATGGCGAGGGCTTCCGCAAGTTCGAATAATAATAACAAAAACTGCCTAAAACGCTTGCAGCGCTTTAGGCAGTGTCTTCACGAAACCGCATCAAAATGCTATACGGTCATGGGTTTGGTCGCAGGCGTGCGGCTATTCCACAAAGCCAATAATGGCAACAACGATATACACACGCCAACCACGCCAACCCAAATAAAATCAAACGAAGCCAACAATAAACCACTACTCAAACTGCCCACGCCCGATGCCAAATTCACAAACAAATCGCTCGTCCCTTGCGATTTTGCCCGCTCGGCTGGCGTGAGCACATTCGTCAACATCGTAGAGCCAGAGACATAACACATACTCCAACCCAGCCCCACCAAAAACTCCGACCACATAATCCAAGGTGTATTTAAAAATAATGGGGTAAAAATACTGCCCAACGCCAAAGTCGCCAAGCCCAAATAAATCGTATTACGCCGACCAAATTTATCAGCCATCCGACCCACCAACGGCGAAAAGGCAAACATACCCAATACATGCGCCGTAATCACAATGCCTACATCGGCCTCATGTCCATGATTTTTCATATGCAAGCCAATCACCGCCATCATCAATGCCATCGCCGCTTGCGCACAAGCCAATGTCACCATTGCAGCCCGTGCAACCGGGTGGTGTAAAACCGGCGAGCCTTTGACATTCATTGCCGCCGCCTTACCCTCATCGGTGCGTTGCAGCGTTGCCCCAGCCCTTTGCGCCAAACCCTTAAAATCGACATCGGCCAACAAAACAGCAATAATAATACCGGCCACAGCCGCCAAAAATGCAGTCATTAACGGCGCACCTGCGTCGGGTATTAAACCAAAATATTGATTGACAAATCGCCCTGATGGGCCAGCCAATACCGGGCCAATAACCGCCCCTACCGTTCCTCCCCATACCACTCGGCTTACAGCGCTCGCACGGCGGTCAGGTGGATTGATTTCAGCGGCAGCATAACGACCTTGATCCAAGGCACCGCGCCCCATGCCCAGCAACACCATGCCACTAAAAAACACCGACAGCGCACTTAGTAATACCCCGCCTGCAGCCACCAAACCACCGATCATAGCAAACACGCTACCGATCAGCAATGCGTTACGGCGGCCAATACGACCAATCAATCGCCCGCTTACATAAGCCGAAACTGCTGCCCCTAACAAGATCAAGGCTTGCGGAACCCCGCCCATCCGATCCGTGCCACTTAACCGCGAAGCAATAATCGCATTAAGAGTACTCAAGCTTAAAAAGCCCATCGAAGAAACACTTTGAGATAAAGCCAAAGCGGTACCCGCCCGACGAATAGCTGCTTGATCTGATTGCATAATGTTAAGACTATACCGCAAAATAAATATTCACCAAACTCACTATAACTTCGTGGTTGTAGGTAGTAGCCCCTCCAACCACGAAGTCATAGTGAGTTCAGCATACATAAACAAATACAAACAAGTTCGCCGATTTCACTATATCTCCCCTGCCTACTATAGTGAAATCGGCATATGTCTTTCTTAATATGACATTATCAAGATACCATGCGAAAAATAAAAAAAGCACTGTTAACAGTGCTTTTTTTATTTTTAAAATGATCACTTAAGCTGTTGCGGCTTTTGCAGCAGGCTTAGCATCGACGCGGCGTTCTTTCAAGCGGGCCGACTTACCTTGTAGGTCGCGGAAATAATACAACTGTGCGCGGCGCACCTTCGCATGTCGTAATACTTCTACACGCTCAATACGCGGTGAGAACAACAAATAAGTGCGCTCAACCCCAACGTTATTAGTCGCAATACGACGCACCGTAAAGTTTGCATTTGCACCACCACGGCGCAAACGAATGATTGTGCCTTGAAACACCTGGATGCGTTCCTTATCACCTTCAACAATCCGCTGATGCACACGCACCGTATCCCCAGAACTCAGTTGGGGGATCTTGTCATTCTTAATTAAGCTCTTTTCGAGCGATTCGACGAGATTCATCGTTATTTCTCCATTTAGCAACTTGATAATAACCCATAGTGCAAAAAAATATCACACCATTTGCTATCCTCAAATGACGCATCGGTTTAGCGCTTGGTATAAGTTGGGGCCTTGCGTGCACGCTTGAGACCCGGTTTCTTGCGTTCCTTTTCGCGTGGGTCACGGGTTAAGAAACCAGCTGTCTTGAGCGAAGCACGATACTCGGCATCAACCAACAGCAAGGCACGGGCCACTGCCAAACGTGATGCAATCGCTTGACCAGTAATGCCACCGCCGCCGACATGTACACTCACATTAAAACGTGCACTTGCGCCTGTCATCACCAATGGCGCAGAAACCGCAGCCACATCTTCGGTGCGGCTAAAATAAGTCGCGGCATCCTTATCGTTAATAAGCACTTTGCCGCTCCCACCCGCATAAAGCCGTGCGCGTGCTGTTGAGGTCTTACGGCGACCTACGCCTTCTACAAATTGAACTACGTCTGACATATTGCTGCAAATAAATTGTTTAGTGAACGATCAAATCTCACAACCGCCCAACCATCCAACCACTAAATTGTCATCTCCTGAGGATTTTGTGACACATGAGGATGATCACTGCCACCATACACTTTGAGTTTTGTAATCATGCGTCGCCCTAAGCGATTATGCGGGATCATACCCCATACTGCTGCACGAATGATCTTGTCTACTTTGCCTTGTCCAAGCAAATTACCCAACGATTCTACTTTCAAACCACCGCCTGTATAGGTTGAGTGGCGATAATATTTCTTATCGTCCAAGCGATTACCGGTCACTTTGACCTTCGAGGCATTGACTACCACAACAAAATCGCCACAATCGACATTAGGCGTATAGGTTGCCTTATGCTTGCCAATAATAATCTTGGCAATTTTCGACGACAAGCGGCCGAGCGTCTGCCCATCAGCATTGACGACATACCAATTTTTCTTGATATCAGCCGCTGAAGCGGCGTATGTCTTATTTGTCACCATCGTTCTTACCTTCTCTCTAATAACTAACGTTCACCAAACATAACCCACAAGCAGGCGCCACCCCTTTTATAAGATCAGGATTACGCGCTTCAAGCATGCGATCTATATCTTCGACAGAGTTTCTGTCACTTCCAATGCGAACTAATGTGCCAACAATGCGGCGCACCATGCGAAACAAAAAGGCATTCGCCTCTATCGTAAATCGTAATTCGCACAATGATACTTCTTGCCAATTCGCTCGAATGATTCGTCTAACCGTCGATTCACCCACAGTCGGAGAACCAAAAGCCCTAAAATCATGCTCTCCAACCAGACGTTCAGCAGCAATATTCATGTTACCAACATTTAAAGCCCACGGCACTTGCCACACATAATATCTCAATAAAGGATGCCGAGCCAAATCCATCCTCAATGTATATTCATAGGTGCGGCTCACAGCACTAAAACGTGGATGAAATTTCTCATCACAAATCTCAATTGACCGTATTGCCACATCTTCAGGCAAGTTTGCATTTAATGCATATTGCAATCGATCTAATGGATGAATCCAATCAATCTCAAAAGCAATAACTTGCCCACTTGCGTGAACACCTGTGTCTGTTCTGCCAGCGCCAATAATTCCAACTGGTTTGCCACATATCTGTAGCAATGCAGCCTCAACCTCGCCCTGAACTGTTCTAACACTCGCCTGACGTTGAAACCCAAAATAATGAGTTCCATCATAGGCGAGTGTGGCACGAATCTTCATAGAGATTAAAGATTTAGCATGTCAGTCTATAAACTCACATACCGCCTCTAAAAACCTCTCGCAAAACTAAACCCACTCAATCAGCGCCATTGGGGCGTTATCGCCCTTACGTGGCCCTAATTTTGAAATGCGTGTATACCCACCTTTGCGGTCGGTATAACGAGGTGCCAAATCCTGAAACACCTTACGCACTGTATCCACACCACCATTCACCTGCCCAGCCACCAAACGGCGAGCTGCAACCTGTGTTCCGGTATCCGCATCTACGGCTTTCTTTGCAATTGTAATAAGCTTTTCGGCCTGATTTTGAATGGCCTTACACTTCGTTTCGGTTGTTTGAATACGCCCATGCATGACCAAATCAGTCACCAAGCTACGACGTAAAGACGTGCGCTGTGCCGACGAGCGACCCAAATGATACCCAGCTATTCGATGTCTCATGATTAAGCAACTTCCTCTTCGCTCACGGGTTCTTCGCCTTGAATCAGATTCCGTGCACGTAATTTTTCTCTCAATTCCACCATTGACTTCTCGCCAAAGTTACGCAAGTTTGTCAACGACCCACCATGCTTCTCCATCATCTCCATCAACTCACCAATTGTTGAAATCCCTGTGCGTTTCAACGAGTTATATACCCGTACGCTTAAATCAAGTTCTTCAATTGGTTTATTACGTGACTCATGTTGAATGGGTGGCAACTGAACCCCTATCCCGGGCGCAGATTCAACAGGCATAACAATCCCAGCGACCAATTTTAAATGCGTCACCAGTAACTGTGCGGCATAACCCAGTGCTTCGTTTGGCCGAATGCTACCATCCGTCCAAATTTCAAGCACCAAACGGTCATAATTGGTCATTTGACCAACCCGCGCAGCCTCAACTTCAAAATTCACCCGGCGCACTGGGCTATAAATTGCATCTACTGGCAATTCGCCAATAGGCAAGCGTGCGTGCTGTTCAGCAGGCGAATACCCACGCCCAGTGTCTACCTGAAACTCAATATCCAACCGTGCTTTTGCTGAATCTGTCGTAAACAAATAAAGATCACGGTTAATAATCTCAATTTCCGGTGGTGTCTGAATATCACCAGCAGTAACAACGCCTTCGCCGCGCACTTCCAAGCGCATCCGAGCAGGCATATCGCCCTGCATCCGCAAACGAATTTGCTTCACATTCAACATCAATTGCGTTACATCCTCTTTAACATTTGGGATATCAGCAAATTCATGATGCACATCAGTGATGCGCATTGAAATAATGGCAGCACCTTCAAGTGAACTATGAAGCACACGTCGTAACGAATTACCAAGCGTTACGCCATACCCCTGCTCCATCGGCCCAATTGTAAAACGGCCATAATCGCGAGTTAGGATGGTGCTTTCGACTTTAGGAAATACAAATGCTTGTGACAACTTGCCCCCACACCTTCAATTTCCATCTTCAATGCAAAAACACAAATCTATAAAATAATTTTGTGCCTTGCAAATCAAGAAATTGAAGACTAGAAATTAGCGCGAGTAGTATTCCACTACGAGCTGTTCCTTAACAAGGACTTCGATTTCATCACGCTTTGGCAAAACGCGAACCTCAGTCACCAATCCATTGCGATCAGCCATTAACCATTGTGGGGTTGATGGTGATTCTTTATCAGCAGTCAATCGAGTCCAATATTCCAATTTTCGGCTAGATTCACGCACCGAGATTTTATCGCCCGGCTTTACCAAGTAAGATGGGATATTCATCGGATGACCATTCACATTAAAATGAGCATGAGTCACCAATTGACGAGCACCTGCTCGTGATGCTGAAAAACCAGCGCGGTAAATCACGTTATCCAAACGACGCTCTAGCAAAATAAGCAATTCAGCACCAGTCACACCACGTGAGCGGGTCGCTTCGCGGAAATAACGGCGGAACTGGGTCTCAAGCACACCATAGATGCGACGCACTTTTTGCTTTTCGCGCAATTGAATAGAATAGTCACTGGGTTTTGTCCGTTTCCCTTTCAAATTTGGGCCGTGTTGACCAGGCACAGTCCCACGCTTGTTCATAGCACACTTGCTAGACAAGCAACGCGAGCCTTTCAAAAATAATTTATCGCCCTCGCGGCGGCACAATCTACAAACAGGTTCAATATGTCGAGCCATTTCTTATTTTTAGATTTTTGAGTTTAAATTTTAGATTTATAACACTCAGTTAGCCTATAAAACCAAAATCTAAAATCATAAATTCCTCTAGACGCGGCGCTTCTTTGGCGGGCGGCATCCATTATGAGGGACTGGGGTAATATCCGTAATTGACTTAACGCGCAAACCTGATCCCTGTAGCGCACGCACAGCAGACTCACGTCCCGGTCCCGGGCCTTTTACCAACACTTCTACTTCCTGCATACCATTGTCAACTGCCGAGCGATATGCATTTTGTGCGGCAATACGGGCGGCAAATGGCGTACTCTTACGGTTACCACGAAACCCCGCTGATCCCGAGCTATTCCAACAAATCGTTCCACCCACTTTATCGGTTATTGTAATAATCGTATTATTGAATGTAGCAGAAATATGGACTTGTCCATATGCTACATTTTTCTTTGCGCGCCGTGGGTTGGTTTGTCGGCGCACTACTCGTTGCTTTTTCTGTTCAGCCATAATTAGATTTACGATTTACGATTTAACGATTTACGATTTAACTGTAAAAATACAATCACAAATCGTAAACCATAAATCGCAAATTTAAGATTACTTCTTCTTTGCACCCTTACGGCGACCGCGACCGGCGACCGTCTTCTTAATACCCTTACGAGTTCGTGCATTGGTGCGCGAGCGTTGGCCACGTGTGGGCAAGTTACGCTTGTGGCGCAGCCCTCGGTACGAGCCAATTTCAATGAGGCGCTTAATATTTAATTGCACTTCACGGCGCAAATCACCTTCTACACGATATTCTTTTTCAATAATCTCGCGTAGCTGGGCTACCTCTACTTCGGTCAAATCTTTAATACGAGTCGCGGGACTAATTTTAGTGCGAGCCAGAATTACTTGTGCGTTTTGTCGCCCTACCCCATAAAGGTAGGTTAAACCGATATCAACGCGCTTCTGTCGCGGCAAGTCAACGCCTGCAATACGTGCCATCTATCTCTTCTCCTAAATACTCTCTAGAAACCAAGTTTTTATGAACTAAAGAATCGGCTTCTGTTTGTTCTAGCCCTGTCGCTGTTTATGCTTGGGGTTTTCGCAAATAACGAAAATTTTTCCTTGGCGCTTTACCACTTTGCACTTTGGGCAGCGCTTTTTTACCGATGCTGAAACTTTCATATCAAACCTCTATCAACGCGTAATTTTACGCGCAAAAAACCGACTCACCTACCGGCGAGCCGGACTATCTCAATTTAAAATTGTTAACACTTCTGGCTCACCATCTGTGATCGCCACCGTGTGCTCAAAATGGGCGCTAAGTTTACCATCTTTTGTCGCAACTGTCCAGAGGTCTTTCTTAACTTTTGTTCCGGCAACCCCTTGATTGATCATAGGTTCCACCGCAATTGTCAAACCCGGACGCAACATAAAGCCGCGATCCTCTTCGCCCGTATTCATTAAACTAAAGCCTTCATGTAGCTTACGCCCGACACCATGGCTGCTATATTCTTCAACCACACTATAACCACGTCCATGCGCAACCCGTTGAATTGCTGCCCCAATATCTCCGAAGCGATTGCCTTTACGCATGACAGCAATCGCACTCTTTAAGCATTCCTGTGTCGTTAGCATCAATTCTTGGGCATATCGGTTTACTCGCCCCACCGGAAAGGTGGTGGCAGAGTCAGCATGGTAGCCCTTGTAACAAGCACCAACATCTATTTTAACAATATCGCCTTCTTTTAACCGCCGCGTGGTAGGAATACCATGCACAATCTCATCATTTACCGAAGCACAAATTGTTCCCGGAAAGGGTGGCTGCCCCGCTGTTTTATCAGGAATATAACCCTTAAATGATGAAACTGCGCCATGTTTTGCAATAATATCGGCTGCAATTTGGTCCAGCTCTAAAGTGGTAACACCCGGCTTTACATGATGCCCAATTTCGGCTAAAACCGTCGCAACAATATGACCTGCTTGACGCATCAAAGCTAATTCTGGGGGCGATTTGAGAACTATCATGCCCTATACCTTCGCAATCACTGCCAACAGTGCCGCTGTGACTTGGTCCACTGTTTGTTCCCCATCAATTTGACACAACAACCCTCGGTCTGAGTAATATGAAATGAGTGGAGCCGTATTTTTTTCAAATACTTTGACTCGTTCTGTCACCGTTGCTGGCTCGTCATCTGGACGACGATATAAAGTTCCTGCACAATCGTTTTTCTTACATACCTTGGCATCATTTGGTCCTAAACTATAAACAGAACCACAAGTATTACAAGTCCATCGATTGCTCAGCCGTTCGACCAACAACTCAGATCGCACATGCAAATAAGGCACAATTGTGATTGCTTGCCCAATATTCTTGAGCATTGCATCTAATGCAAGGGCTTGGGGCTGTGTTCGCGGAAACCCATCCAAAATAAAACCGGCTTGACAATCTGGTTTACTCAACCGATCTTGCACAATTTGAATTGTAAGATCATCAGGGACAAGTGCACCGCTGTCCATTATTGCAGCAACACGCCGGCCTAATTCGCTATTGCTTTTACGAATCGCACGGAACATATCCCCACTAGAGATATGTGGAATATGAAACTGCTGGACAAGAACAGCCGCTTGGGTACCTTTGCCTGCGCCCGGTGCCCCTAACATAACAATACCGTTTTTCATTGCATTATGTCCCAATAACCCAAAATCAAATATTAACGAATAAAACCTTCGTAACGTCGCATCATTAATTGTGCTTCAAGTTGACGCATGGTATCGAGCACAACACCAACCAAAATAAGCAAACCAGCGCCGTCAATCAAACGCGCACCACCTGTTGCACCCAAGGGGGTCAAGAACTGTAAATTAGTAACATAGGCAATACCGTCAATAATATACGGCAAAATTGCCAATGTAGCTAGAAATAAAGCCCCTACAATGGTTAAGCGACGCATTACCTTTGTAATAAATGTATCAGTTGTTTTTCCGGGTCGTATGCCCGGGATAAAACCACCTTGTTTTTGGAGGTTTTCAGCCAGGCTTTGCTGTTGCATTACAACATCGGTATAAAAATAGGTAAACCCGATTACAAGCGCAAACAACATAATTGGGTAAAAGACTTGCACAAAGCTCGTTTGCCCACCTATTCGACCACCGGTAAAAATCTGAATCACACTTTGCGCAAAATTTTGCACCCCCGCATCGGTACTATTTGCAAAAAAGCCCGCAATAACTGCCGGAAATGTAAGCAACGCTTGAGCAAAAATCAACGGGATCATACCTGTTGAATTTACCTTGAGTGGGATATGGGTCCCTTGACCACCCATTACACGGCGGCCCCGTACACGCTTGCCATATTGCACATTAATTCGCCGTTCTGCTTCTTGAATAATAACAATGGCAATAATCATGCCGACAAGAAACAAAGCGAAAGAAACAAAGGTTGCAATCCCAGATGCAGTATCTGTAGCAGTCCCAAAGATTGAGGCGACCCCAAATGGCAATCGTGAAACGATGCCACCGAAGATAATCATCGATAAACCTTGTCCAATACCACGCTCAGTAATCAATTCGCCAAGCCAAATCGCAAACATGGTGCCAGCCGTCATCGTCAAAATAGTAACGATTGTAGGCAAGATAAAAGCTGGGTCAGTTAAGCCCCAGTTTGGTAACACACGCCCCAATTGACCATTGCTAACGCCTTGACCAATGCTTTCAAAAATATTGACTTGCCCAATTGCATTTAACATCGCCATTGGCACTGTAAAAATGTAAGTCAATCGGTTAATTTTGCGCCGGCCTTGTTCACCTTCTTTTGCCATTTCTGTCAAACGCGGAATGACAGGAATCATCAATTGGATGATTAATTGTGCTGTCACATAAGGGTATACCCCCATTGACAATACAGAGAAGTTATAAACCGAACCGCCTGATAGCAAGCTCAGCAAACCAACAAGGTTTCCTAATGCACCGGCTGACCCAGCATTAATATTTTCTTGAATCTGGCGCAATAGTTCTACGTTCACACCCGGTACCGGAATATGCGAAACTAACCGATATATTGCCAGAATGAACACCGTGAACAAAATTCTGCCACGAAGTTCTGGGAGAAATAGCGCATTGCGCAGAGCTTCTAACATATTTAAAATTGAGAATTGAGAATAATACTGAAATGTGAATGACGATAAATATCCTCAATTCTCAACCCTGATACAAATTATCGAACGCGATAACCGCCGCGCTTTACTTCTAACTTGGTAACAGTCCCACCTGCTTGTTCAATTTTCTCTTTGGCAGTTGCCGAAAATTTATGAGCAGTTACTTTCAATGCCAAAGCAATATCACCATCACCTAAAATTGCAATGTGTGAATCGCTATTATGGGTCAGTCCCATTGCTACCAATGCTTCTGGGGTTACCTCAGCATTAGCTTCAAATCGTTCAGCTAGGGTGCTAACATTAATCGGTGTATATACAATTTTGTATGGATTAGAAAAATTTACACCGCGTGCAAATGGTAATTTTCGAACCAAGGGCATTTGACCACCTTCGAAATAACCATTTTTTACGCCACCAGAACGTGAGGCTTGCCCCTTCTGACCCTTACCAGCCGTCTTACCTTGACCAGCCGAGGGACCTTGACCTTTGCGCTTCTTGCGCTTACGTGAGCCTGCTGCAGGCTGAATTTCATGTAATTTCATGTTGTAACTCGCTTTCGCTGACGCTACAACCAAAATATCGAATTGAAAATGCACCGCAATAAATTACACACACTCCCAATTCGTCATCTTGCGTTGTGCTTCTAATTTGAAATTTGAACCAAATGTTTAACCGCATTCACCATGCCGCGGATTTGTGGCACATCTGGTCGCTCAATAACTTGACCAAGTTTTGAAAAACCAAGCGCCTTTAATGTCCGTTTTTGGCGAACATCATAACTAATTGCACTCTTGACCCATTTAATTGTCAATTTTTTTTCGCTAGTAATATCGCTCATTGCTTAAGCCTCTCCAACTGGTTTTGGAAATGGGCGCAAAGCATCCACTTCTTTACCACGCCGCTTAGCTTCTTCGTCCAAATTCTTTAATTGCATTAAAGCATCAAACGTTGCATAAGTTGCATTCATCTTGCTGCCAGAGCCAAGAGACTTTGTCAACACATTTTGCACACCTGCCGCTACCAAGACAGCACGCACACCACCACCAGCAATGACACCAGTACCGGGAGATGCTGGTTTTAATAATACCTTGGCCCCACCATACTTCATAATCACTTCATGTGGAATAGTGTGATCAAGTAAGTGAACTTGTTTCATACTTGTGCGTGCGCTATCTGTTGCTTTACGAATGGCATCTTGAACAGCACGGGCACGGCCTAAACCGATACCAATCTTGCCTTTACCATCGCCAACAACAATCAAAGCTCGAAATGCAAAACGTCGGCCACCTTTGATTACTTTTGCAACACGTGTGATATCGACAATCTTCTGCTCAAAATCATCCACTGGGCGTTCTTGGCGTGGTCCCCCACGTCCTTCATTACCCATATTTGCAGCGGGATTGGCAGCATTTGCGTTACCGCGACCGCTACCTGGGCCACCACGCCCACCACCGGGGCCGCGATTTCCACCGCCAGCACCACGGTTTCCACCACCTGGGCCACGATTTCCACCGCCAGAACTGCGATTTCCACCACCGGGGCCACCAGCACTGGGGCCGCTACGTCGAATCGGATTTGGTCTTGCGTCTGCCATAGTTAGAACTCCAATCCACCTTCGCGAGCGCCATCTGCGACGGCCTTAACACGACCATGATAGCGATACCCCGCGCGATCAAATACAACTTTTTTAATACTCTTTTCTTGTGCGCGTTTGGCAATTAATTTACCTACTTCACGCGCTGCATCTGTTTTTTTAAAGTCCGCATTCTTGATCTCCGCATCTAATGATGAAGCGGCAGCTAGCGTATGACCAACACTATCATCAATCAACTGGGCATACGTGCCAGTCAAGCTGCGAAACACATTCAGACGTGGGCGACCCGGCGTACCTGCCAAGTTTGATCGCACACGTCGGCGGCGGCGTTCTCGCGCCTCAGTTCGTTGCTGTGACATCTCTGAATTCTTGAGTTTAGATTTTAGATTTTGGGTCACTTATCACAAGTAACCCGAAATCTAAAATTATTTGGCGCCCTTACCCGTCTTGCCAGACTTACCGGCCTTACGACGAATGACCTCGCCTTGATACTTAATTCCCTTGCCTTTATATGGCTCAGGGGGACGGACCTTACGGATCCGAGCTGCAGTTTCACCTACCACTTCCTTATCCACGCCACTTACTGTAATCGTGCGTGTCTTAGGATCAGTTCCAAGTGTAATTCCACTTGGGGGCGGGAAATCTACAACGTGTGAAAAACCCACGTGCAATATTAAATTTTTACCAGACATCTCAGCGCGGTATCCCACACTTTCGGCTGTAATTTCTAATACACGGGTAAAACCGGTTGAGACACCTACGATCATATTGTTTAATAAGGCGCGAGATAAACCGTGCAAAGCACGAGTATCGCGTTCCTCATTTTCACGTACAACCGTAATATTTCCGGCCTCATTCTTCACAGTCATACGAGGATCAAATTGGCGACGAAGCTCGCCTTTGGGTCCCTTTACAGTGACCAATGATCCATCTAACTTAATATCAACCCCTTTCGGGAGGCTGATGGGTTGTTTTCCAATTCGTGACATCTTGCGATTTGCGATTGACTATTAATGATTGATACCAATAAGCAGCCTAATTTATAGGATGCTCATGATGGTCCAACCACTAACTGACATAACAGAGCACTTCGCCACCAACACCCAACCGCTTTGCTTGTTTGCCCGTAATTACCCCTTTGGGGGTGGACATAATAGCGATGCCAATACCGCTCAATACGCGCGGAATCTCATCTCTACCGCAATAGACGCGGCGGCCCGGTTTGCTAATGCGCTTCAGATCTGAAATTGCTGCAGTACGCTCACGACGCTCGCCCGAATAGCGCAAAGTCAAATTAAGCATCTTAGCAGCTCCCACCTCGACGATCGCATAATCATCGAGATATCCCTCATCTTTCAAAATTTCTGCGACGCGTGCGGTCATTTTCGACGCATATACTGGCACCGTTCCATGACCGACTGCTACCGCATTACGGATACGCGTAAGCATATCACCTAATGTGTCAGTAACCATTTATTCTCCTACCAAGATGCTTTGCGCACACCCGGGATTTCTCCTTTCAAAGCCAATTCACGAAATGTAATGCGTGATAAACCAAATTTACGCATGTAACCACGCGCACGTCCAGTCACAGCACAACGATTTCGTACCCGCACACGATATTTGCGGTTGGCTTCACGATAAAACATTGCAGTTCGCGGTCTTTTTTCAGCCATTTCTCTCCAATCTTGTGATCTTGTGATTTCGTGATGTTGCGATTTTTACTCACCCAATCGCGATATCACAAAATCTAAAATGTTTAGTTTTGTCCGGGCTTTGCAAACGGCATCCCAAAATGTTTTAGCAATGCACGTCCTTCATCATCGGTATTTGCCGTAGTCACAATTGTCAACTCAAGACCACGAAGTTTATCAACTTTATCGTATTCGATCTCTGGGAAAATCAATTGTTCACGCACACCGAGTGTGTAATTGCCGCGACCATCAAAACAATCGGCTGGCACACCGCGAAAATCGCGCACACGTGGCAATGCAAGGTTAACTAATCGATCCAGAAAGTCATACATACGTGAACCACGTAAGGTTACAGTAACCCCAACTGGGCGGTTTTCACGCAACTTAAAGTTAGCAATCGCTTTCTTCGCCTTGGTGATTACAGGTTTCTGACCCACAATCGCTGTCAAATCTTTTAACGCTGCATCAGCAGCTTTTGGATTATCTGCGGTCTCGCGTCCGACACCAATATTTACAACGATCTTCGAAATTTTCGGCACCTGCATGTGGTTCTTATAACCAAATTCTTTAATCAACGCAGGTCGAACTTCGTTAAGGTATTTCTCGCGTATATTTGCCATGTTAACCGATCACCTCATCATGCTTATTCGAGAAACGCTTCTTGCTATCGCCTTCAAAACGATAATTTACACGGGTAGGTTTGCCAGATGGTGTCACCAATATTGCGTTAGAAACATCAATAGGCACTTCCACCTCAATAATACCCGTCTGTTGTGACCGAAGATTGCGTTGTGACTTCTTCTGATTTTTCTTCATGACGTTCACCCCGCGCACAACGATCTTACCACTCTTGGGCATCGCACGAATGACTTCGCCTTGACGACCACGATCATTGCCGCTGAGGATTTGAACGGTATCTCCCTTCTTAATCTTCATCGTAATTTCTCGTTTAGAGAACCTCCGGTGCGAGCGAGACAATCTTCATATAACCCTTATCTCGCAATTCGCGTGCAACTGGCCCGAAAATGCGTGACCCTTTTGGATTTGTCTCATCATCGGCCAAAATTACCGCTGCATTATCATCAAAACGAATATATGAGCCATCTGGACGGCGATATTCTTTTGATACTCGAACAATAACGGCTTTAACAACGGAATGAGCCTTTACATCACCTGTCGGCGAGGCTTTCTTCACGGTTGCTACAATCGTATCGCCAATCGTCGCATAACGACGACGTGTGCTGCCGCGCACTTGAATGCACAACAACTCTTTTGCCCCCGTATTATCGGCGACTACTAGTCTGCTTTCCTGCTGAATCATTTCTTACCCCGCCTTACGGACAATCTGTTCCAGCATCCAGCGCTTTGTGCGGCTGAGTGGGCGTGACTCAACCATTTGCACCATATCGCCGGGCTTGGCTTCATTATTTGCATCGTGACAAGCATAATTCTTGCTGCGCCGCAATACTTTACGATACAACGGGTGGCGAATGCTTCGCTCTACCCGTACGATGACAGTCTTTTCCATCTTGTCGCTGACGACTGTCCCAATGAGTCGTCGTCGTCGTTCCATGCTCATTGCTATTACTCCGCTTTCGTCATCTGGGCTGCCAATTCACGTTGGCGTTGCACAGTCTTGATTCGCGCGATAACTTTACGAACGCGCGTAACACTATTAGTATCGGTTAACTGATTTTGTGCGCGTTGAAATCGCAGGTTAAACAGTTCACGATACGACTCATCTAATTTAGCCGCTAATTCGGCCGCGGACATATTGACAATTTCTTGTGGTTGCACTCCCTTCGCCATGACTTTACTCCTGCTTCCCAATGACCTGCGTCTTCATCGGCAGTTTATATGCCGCCTGACTCAAAGCCACTTTAGCAATATCTGCTGGCACACCCGAGACTTCAAACATAACACGTCCGGGCTTTACAACCGCAACCCAATGATCAACGCTACCCTTACCAGAACCCATGCGGGTTTCGGCAGGCTTAGCTGTAATCGGCTTGTCTGGGAAAATGCGAATCCACATCTTACCGCGACGTTTCATCTCACGCACAATCACGCGACGAACCGCCTCGATTTGTCGGGCCGTAACCCAAGCCGGCTCTACGGCTTGCAAACCAAAATCGCCAATTTCTATCTCAACGTTGCCTTTCGCCATACCAGTACGACGTCCGCGCTGTTGTTTACGATACTTTACTCTCTTTGGCATCAACATGATGTCAACCTCTCTTAAATTTTAAATTTTAGACTTTGGATTTTGAATGAAGCAATTGTGCAGATCCAAAATCTAAAATCTAAAATCTAAATTCCTATCGTTCCCGTTCCTTCTGTGAGGATTGTTGGGTGCGGGTTGGGCGAGTTATCTCCTTTGCTTGCGCACCGGGTAATACTTCACCTTTATAAATCCACACCTTTACACCGATCCGACCATAAGTCGTCGCAGCCTCAGCTTGAGCATAATCAATATCAGCACGGAGCGTACCGCGCGGAATTCGACCTTCCATATGCTTATCTGTACGCTTCATATCAGAGCCATTCAAACGCCCTGCACACTCAATCTTAACACCATGAGCGCCTTTTTGCATGGTAGTTTGAATTGCCTTTTTCATTGCGCGTGTATGTGGAATACGGC
>CAMDWA010000071.1 GCA_945877855.1 Thermoflexus hugenholtzii JAD2
AAGGCGCGGTCAATATTTTCACGATAGCCTTGCGCACGCTCGACATTGGTATATAGTGCCCGAAATTCTCCTTCGGCATTGAGTTGGTGCATGAGAGCGAGTAGCGCCGTCGTTTTGCCAGTTTGTCGCGGGGCATGCAGCACAAAATAGCGCTCATCCCGAATGAGATTCATGATATCGGGCATGTCGAAACGGGCTGTCGGTGGCAGAATATAGTGTAATTCAGCACGACATGGGCCAGCAGTGTTAAAGGATTTCTCGCGGGGGGGCATGGGCATGAGGGTATTTTCAATACATCATTTACTCAAACAAATCATCCACAAACTGACGCGCATCAAATTCGTGAATGGTGTCGATCTTTTCGCCAGTGCCGAGAAATAAAATCGGCACATTAAGATCATGCGCAATTGACAAAGCCACACCACCCTTAGGGGTGCCATCGAGCTTGGTAATAATGGCACCCGTAATGCCCACCGCATCGGCAAAGCCCTTGGCTTGGGTGATGGCGTTTTGCCCATTGGTGGCATCGATAACCAACAAGGTTTGGTGGGGGGCTTGATGCACAGATCGATTCAGCACATTGTTAATTTTCTTCAGCTCTTGCATCAAATTGTGCTTAGTATGCAAACGCCCAGCTGTATCAACAATGAGTGTATCGGCTTTACGTGCATACGAGGCTTGAATAGCGTTATATGCCACCGCGCCCGGGTCACTATTTGGGTCACCAGCAATCACCGGCACACCGGCCCGTTCGCCCCATACTTGTAGCTGATCAATCGCCGCTGCCCGAAAGGTATCGGCTGCCGCCAAAATCACCTTGCGCCCATGTTTTTGATAGATCTTGGTCAGTTTGGGGATGCTGGTGGTTTTGCCAGAGCCATTCACCCCAATCACCATAATGACTTCGAGCAAACGGGTAGATTGATAATAGCCCGACTGAAAGATGTGATGATCGAGTAATTTGACCATCTCTTCTTTCAACACTTTTTTGAGTTGGTCGGCCAACTTAATATCTTCTGCTTCTGCACGTGCTTTTAAGCGCTCTATCAGCAAATCTGTCGTCGCAACACCAACATCGGCTTGCAATAACAACGCCTCAAGGTCATCCCATGTTTCTGGGGTGATATCAGATTTGACAAATAAATTTTGAATTTGCCCAAAGGCGCTTTGTCGGGTGCGGGCGAGCAGATCGCGAAATGAAGCCATAAAAAATTTAAAATGAAAAATTTAAAATGAAAAATGAAAAAATAGAGAATACGCCCAATTTAAAATTTTCCATTTTAAATTTTAAATTTAGATTAGGCGTAGCGTTTTACATCAACGCGGTCGTTAGCGATGGCACGTTGAAAAATTTCGATGGTGTGCGCCACACCCTGATCGAGCGGCGTATAAGGCAGCGGGCCAAGTATTTCGGCCAAACGCTCATCGACAAATTCTTCGGGCAAAGGCAAAGGCTTGGGGTCAAATGTGATTGTGCCCGCTGCAGATGGCACAGCCGCTTCGATCGCGGCCACCACTTCACGTTGATGCACAACACTGCCATGCAAATTAAGCACCGGTGCGCCTTTATGCGCCACCGTGGCGGCGCGAATAAAGGCCTGTGCCGTATCATCGGCATGTTGCATATGAAAACGCCCGCCATATGAAATGTGATAAGGCTTGCCTGCCGCCGCCGCAAACATGGCTTTGGTGGGGGTGCTGGTCATGCCTTGGTCACGCCCGGGGCCATACACCACATAAGGGCGCAGCCCCACACTGCTAATGCCTTCATCGGCCCAATAAACGCTGGCAGTGCCCTCGTTGGCTAACTTATAAACCCCATAATGTGAATGGGGGATCGGGCGGCCTTCGTGTTTGATGGGTTCAGACGGGTATTCTTCGCTAAAACCAAACACGCCAATGCTGCTGGCATAGCTGAGATGTTTGATGCCAGCCCGTTTGGCAGCCTCGAACATATTGACTGTGCCGACCACATTTACCCGCGCCCCCAATGCAGGGTCGGCACGGCAAAATGGCACCTGTAGCCCAGCCAAATGCACAATGTGGCTTGCCCCACAATCGCGCAAGGCGCGTTCTAATACGGCATAATCGGTAATATCGCCACTGACAAACTTGACTTGCGCCAAGGCTTCATTGCTCATCATCAGTCGCAATCGATGCGGGTTGGTGTCGAGGTCAAATACTGTGACTGGGGTGTTGCCATTCACCAAATTGCGCACCACCCACGCGCCGATGCAGCCCATAGCGCCGGTAACAAAAAAATGTGTGTTCATAAGTGATTCGTAGTCAGTCGTCAGTCGTCAGTCGTCAGATAAGTCGGCTCAACAATAAGATGTTGTCAGCCTACGACCGATCTGACTACTGACGACTGACGACTCCCATACTTTTAATAAAACATTTCAACTTTCCAATTTTTTTCTTGTGCCAATGCACGTAGTTTTCGGTCTGGGTTAACGGCAATAGGGTTACCCACTGCCTCCATAATAGGCCGGTCAGAAATACTATCGGTATAAACGGTACAGTTTTTTAGGTTTACTTGGTGGTCTTTGGCAATGCGCTCAGCCCATAAGCGTTTGCCTTCGCCATAACAATGGTCGCCGACAATACGGCCAGTCACCAAATCATTCACCACCTCTAACTCAGTGCAACGAAAGGGCAAATGAACATAATCGGCCACCGGCTGTACGGTAAATTGGGTAGAAGCGGATAGCAAAATCACCTGATCGCCTTGCGCAAGATGTTCTTTGGCGCGAGCCAAAGCCTTTGGCGCGATTTGATACACCAAATAATCTTTAAAAAATTGCAATTGCAACGCTTTGGTTTGGCTGGCGCTGCCATCTTTTACTTTTTTGCCCAATTCAGCCATCGCTTTCGGAAAATCGAGCAAACCCAATGAATATTGCAAGCTAATATAGCCGGTATAAAGCAATTCACGTGTGGTCACCTTGCCACGTTTCCACAAGTATTTTACATAAGTGGTGCCGCTGCTGACTCGCAGCAACGTTTTATCCATATCAAAAAAAACAATACTCATATATCCGGCATGATGTCCTTTTGCGCTTGTAATTTTGCGTCAGTGAGATTTCGCGCAATATCTGATAGGGTATTATCCCTCATCCAAGTTGCTGTCCAAATTTTTGCCAAGCCCATTAACACGAAGTGTTCGTGAGTTTAGAGCAAATTCTTAAAAGATATAAGGCCAATTTCATTATCTATCCCCAAAAGATACGCCTTTAGGGGTAGGTTATGAAATCGGCATTCCGCAATTAGTGACCGTGCGGAGTATATCTAAGAGTTTCCTGTGAGTGTGGCAAAAAAGATTGACATTGATCATGAATACTTGTATACTCAAAAAAGTTGCGCATGTGCAAGTATTGCGCCGAGTAAAGTATATATCATGAATGCTCAAACCCCCGAAATTCAACAATTAGCCCAGTTGTTTTTCGACCTTAGAAACGAATTGATGGAGACGAGTATGAAACAACATCTTCAATTTATTCGTGATCACGAGCTTTCGATGCCGCAAAGTGTCACCATTATGTTTTTGAAGCGTTGCGGCACCTCGTCTGTTTCGCAAATTAGCCATGTGCTTAATTTATCGTTGGGTGGGACCAGTCATTTGATCGATGATTTGGTAGAACGGGGTTATGTTAACCGAGTAGAAGATATCAAAGATCGTCGCATTAAACATATTTCACTCACGGCTAAAGGGGTGCAATGTTTTATTGACATGTCAACCTTGCAGCTTCAAACCATTGCCCAAGACCTAACGCAACTTCCCGACACGCTTACTCGTAACATGATAGATGTCTTACAAGTGGCGCTTCCCTATATTCGCAAACCAATTTAAACCAACCTTATTTCATTCTTAATTCATAACTGTAAGGGGATTTATTCTTTAAAATGCAAAAAATAATTTCAACCAAAACGATTTGTTTCATGTTGGCCGGTGGGTTAATGTTGAGCGCCTGTTCACGCGGCAACAACACCCCAAGCAACACCAACCAACGCACAGCCGCGATTGCAAAAGGATCGATCTCGGCATCAGTAAACGCCACTGGGAATATTGCGCCTGAAGGTGAAGTTAAACTCAATTTTCAAACCCAAGGCACGGTAGCTGAAATTAAGGTGAAGCAAGGGGATAAGGTGAAGAAAGGGGCGGTGCTGGCCTTGCTCGATCTGACCGACCTGCAAATTGCCTTGGCGCAAGCCCAGACCGCGCTCGTTCAGGCCCAAGCCGCCGCAGCCTCGGCAGAAGCCGCTGGTGCGCAAGCCGATATCGCCATGTTAAATGCACAGGCGCAGCAAATTATTGCGCAAGCCAACTATAGCCGCACGGTTGATGGTGGGGTGCGTCCCGGAGATATTACCGCCGCCCAAGCCGCCATTAACGCCGCCCAAGCCAGCTATGCCCGCGCCACCGATAAAGGTTTGAAAGATGCCGATATTCGGGCCGCCCAAGCCACGCTCGAGGCCGCCAAAGCCAACTATGCCAAAGTAACTGCTGGCCCACAACGCGAAGATTATGCGGCGGCTGATGCGGCGGTAAAGAATGCCGAAGCCGCCTTGCGCCAAGCCCAAGCCAGCTATGACCGCGCCTATAAAACCAACCCAGCCGCCATTGGCGCTAGCCCAGCCGGTTTGCAATTAGAGCAGGCCACCAATAATTACAACTCGGCCAAAGCCCAGCTCGATAAGGTATCGAAGGCTGCTGACAATGCCCAAGTGCAAGCCGCGTATCAACAAGTGCAATCGGCGCAATCGAATCTTGATCGTTTGATGAATAATTCAAACGAGAATGCAAATGCAGCGGCAGCAGTTCAGCAAATGCGCTCGGCCCAAGCCCAACTTGAAAAACTGCGCCAGCCAGTGCGCCCTTATGAGATTGAACAAGCCAAAGCCCAACGTGAGCAAGCGGTTTCGCAATTGAAACAAGCCGATGTGCAAAAGAAGCAATCGGAGATTCAAAAGCAGCAGGCCGATGTGCAACGCCAACAAGCCGAGTTGCAGGTGCGCCAAGCCCAGCGCCGCATTGAACAAGCCGCGCTGACCGCCCCAACTGATGGCACTGTTTCAGTCGTAAATGCCAAAGTCGGCGAATCATCGGCTGGGGCAGCGGCAGCGGTGATATTGCTCGACGACGCGGTTTTACACATTGATGTCACCGTAGACGAAATCGACATTGCCCGAATTAAGGTCGGGCAAGAGGTGCAATTGACACTTGACGCGCTTTCGGGCACGCCATTTGTCGGCAAAGTTGACCGCATTGCCCCCAACTCGACCTTGGTAAACGGGGTGGTGAGTTACCCTGTGCGCGTGGTACTGACCGGTAACACCGCAGCATTAAAGCCCGGTATGACCGCCAGTAGCTCGATTTTGCTAGAGAAGCGTGACAATGTTTTATTGGCCCCAAACTGGGCAGTGCGGCGTGACCGCAAAACAAATAAGTCGTTTATTACCGTCAAAGATGGCGATAAGTCGAACGAAATTGAAATTACCACCGGGTTGCGCAATGACCAATTCACCGAAGTATTGTCGGGGTTGAATGAAGGTCAGGTTGTGGTCGCACCCGTAACGCCCAGCGCATTTGGGCAGTAAATGTTTGTAATGTTGATCTTGTGAGGTTACTTTAACTTCACAAAATTGACCCAAAACAGTAAGGGCTAAAGCAGTTTTAGCCCTTGCCAACAACATAAACCTATGTTTGGCAACTTGCTGAAAAGCAAAAAACCGCAAGCAATTGAAACAAACGGCTTGAGTGATGATGACATGGAACCGCATGTCAATGGCAATGGTGTAAGCAATGGCCTTGCGAGCAATGCCTCGCGCTTTACCATGAATAACGGCGTGTCCGAACTCATTCGCAAGCCCGTTATCGAAACAAAAGGCATTACCAAGACCTATAAAATGGGTGACGAGGTGCTTAATGCCTTGTCTGGGGTCGATATTACAATTTATCAGGGCGACTTGGTCGCCATCATGGGGCCATCTGGCTCTGGCAAATCGACCTTGATGAATATTGTGGGGTGTCTCGACAAACCGACCAGCGGAACCTATAAGCTGGATGGCGTGGATGTGGAGAAAATGAATGACGACCAATTGGCGGGGATTCGCAACCAAAAGATCGGCTTCGTCTTTCAATCCTTCAACCTGTTACGCCGCACCCCGTCGATTGAGAATGTGGCCCAGCCGCTGATTTATGCCAATGTGGGCGGGCGCGAACGCTCGAAACGCTCACGCGAAGCGCTCGAAATGGTGGGCTTGGGCAAGCGTTTGCATCATCATGCCAATGAGCTTTCGGGCGGGCAACAACAGCGTGTGGCGATTGCACGGGCGTTGGTGACTGATCCGGCCATCATTTTGGCCGACGAACCCACAGGCAACCTCGACTCAAAAACAGGGGCCGAAATTATGTGTCTGTTTCAGACCCTGAATGCCCAACGCGGTATGACGATCATTTTCGTCACCCACGATCCACGCATCGCCAGCCATTGCAAGCGCGTCATTCGGATTGCCGATGGTCGTATCATCGGCGATGATGCAACGGTTGATTTTCTGGATGCCTGTCGGGGCGATACGTTTAGAGAATAAATTACGAATTACAAATTACGAGTTTTGAATCAGGGTTGATTTAATTTGTAATTTGTAATTCGTAATTCGTAATTCATCATTATGTTATTCGAACTATTAAAGCTCGCCATTCGAACCTTACGCGCCAATGGGGCACGCAGCGTATTAACCATGCTCGGGATTACCATTGGCGTTGGGGCGGTTATCACACTGCTTGCGGTGGGCACTGGGGTTCAAAAATACATCAACGATCAATTTTCGTCGGCTGGCACCAACCTTGTGGCGGTGCAGGCTGGGCGCGCCCAAGGTGGGCCGGGCGGCGGCGGGTTTGGTGCCCAAGCTGCCATTACACTCGATGATTACCGTGCTATTGTAGCAGGGGTGACAGGTGTAACTGACCATGCCGCCGATTTTAGCCGTGCTGCCACTTTTGTCTATAACGCCAAAAATTCTGAGGTGAATGTGCAGGGCGTGACTGCCAGTTATTTGACAGTGCGCAATATTGCAATGGGTGAAGGGCGTTTTTTTGAAGAAAGTGACGAGCAGGCGCGGGCGCGGGTGGTGGTGCTGGGGCCGACAGTGGTCAACGACTTGTTCCCCGACGAAGAACCCATCGACAAAATGGTGCGGCTCAATGGCGTGCCGTTTAAAGTGATTGGGGTGTTGGCCCCACGCGGCAAATCGTTGTTTGGTGATCAAGATGCGACGGCCATGATTCCGTTGGCGACGGCGCATGAGCGGGTGTTTGCTACCCAAGCCCGCACTCCTAATGGCGATTTGCGACTCAATACCATTATGTTGCAAACGGTTGATGAAAAAGCCCGTCTTGCGGTAAAGCAAAACATCAGCGACATTTTGCGGGTGCGGCATCGCTTGCCCGATGATGAAGAAAACGATTTTACGGTGCTGACCTCGGCAGAATTGATTGATGCTTTTGGCGCAGTGACAGGTGTATTGACGGCCTTTTTAGGCGCAATCGCCAGCATTTCATTGTTGGTAGGTGGTATCGGTATTATGAATATTATGCTGGTCAGTGTCACCGAGCGCACCCGCGAGATTGGCTTGCGCAAAGCGATTGGGGCGCGGTCACGGTTGGTGCTGATGCAATTTTTGATCGAGGCGATGTTTCTTTCATTGCTAGGCGGCATCATCGGTGTCATTATTGGGGTGGCGGGGGCCAAAGCCATCGAATATTTTGCTTCGTTTACAACGGTGGTGCAATTGCCTGCGGTATTGCTCGCCGTTGGTTTCTCGTTGTTGGTCGGCTTGTTTTTTGGTATCTACCCAGCCCGCCGCGCCAGCCAGCTTAACCCAATTGATGCGCTGAGGTATGAATAGGAAGTGCAAAGTGCAAAGTGCAAAGTGGAACTTCAAGTCTTTGCACTTTCCACTTTCTACTTTCCACTTTCCACTTGATTTATGTTTAAAGAAAACTTAAGAGTCGCGTTACGCGCCATTGCCGCAAACAAATTACGCAGTGTTTTGACCATGCTGGGCATCATTATTGGTGTTTCGGCGGTGATATCGCTGGTGGCGCTGGGCAATGGGGTCGATCAGTTTATCAATGGTCAGTTTGCCAAGCAAGGCTCAAACTTGGTGTTTATTATTCCTGTTCGGGTCGAGCAAGGCAAGGGTGCTAATCGTGCTGGCTTTGCGGCAGGGCCAAACAGCCGTCAAGGGCAGTCGTTGTCATTAACCTTAAATGATGTTGAAGCATTAAAAAACAAAAGCCGTGTGCCCGACTTGGCTTATGTTGCCCCCTTGGCTCAAGGTGGGGCACGGGCATTTAATGGCGACACCAAGTATCTTGGCAGCTTACGGGCGACTTCACCCGATTATCGGCATTTTAATAATTGGGGAACCACCTACGGCGATTGGTTTGACGAAGCCGCCTATAACAGCAAACAACGGGTCGCCTTGATCGGCTCATATGCCTACACCAAACTTTTTCCCGATGGCGGTGACCCAGTCGGGCTTGAAATTCGTTTAAATGACATTGCCTTTCGCGTGATTGGTGTGCTCAAAGAGCGATCGGGCGGCACCCAAGGCAGCGAAGACGACAGCATTATTATCCCGCTCACCACTTTCCGCGAGCGGATGCAACCCTTAAAGAATGCCAAAGGACAAACGGTGGCAGGTTTTGTACTGGCACAAGCCGCCGACCAAGACAAAGTTGATGCGATGGTGCAACAAGTGACCGATGTGCTGCGCCAAGAACATGGCATTCAGTTTGCTGGCGAAGATGATTTTTCGGTCGGCTCACAACGTGATTTGCAAAACACGGTGGGTGCGGTCACGGGGGCGTTGACGATTTTTCTTGCTGCTATTGCTGGCATCTCGCTATTTGTCGGCGGCATTGGCATCATGAATATTATGTTGGTGAGCGTGACCGAGCGCACCCGCGAGATCGGTTTACGCAAGGCCATCGGCGCTCGGCGCAGCATTATTCTGATGCAATTTGTCGCTGAGTCGATCTTTTTGTCGCTGTTAGGCGGCACCATTGGTATTGCCTTGGGTTGGGGCATGGCCCAATTGGTCGTCATTTTCTCGAATGGCTCATTCCAAGCCTTGGTTACACCCGGTTCAGTGGCCTTGGCCTTTGGCTTCTCGGCTTTTGTCGGCTTGGTATTCGGAGTGTATCCGGCGTGGCGCGCCTCGCAGCTTAACCCAATTGAGGCCTTGCGGTATGAGTAGTTTTTTGGAAAAGGCTGAAGGATGAAGGGTGAAGGGTGAATTTAAAGCCAAAGCTTAGATATTGATGGCTTTGGCTTGTTTTGAAATTCGTGCCATTAATATCCCGACCACAAACCACGCAAGCCCGATTAAGACAAATAAGCTGCTCTGAATCATTTCGATCAAGATAAAGGTGCTGGTGTATTGCACTAAAGACGTACCCCATGCTTGCGCCAGCGCTTCGGTGTAATTGTATGGGTTGGCAATATAAATGCTGATGAACAAACCAAAAGTAATCAGCGACAACCCATTAAGGTAAGCAAAAGGTTTGTGACGCAAAATGCCAATGCTGACAATCGCATGGGCGATAAAAAATAGGCTGAGCGGCAAGCTAAATAAGATCCAATTTTCGAGCATGACACCAACCAACGACAATGCCAGCATGATAAGCCCAGCCGCCACCGCAATACGGCTGCTTAATGAACGCGGAATAAGCCGGGCTAACCCGACCAAGGCCAAAGCGATGGTAGGATAAATCAGAACAAACGACGCTGTTTTGCTAGCGCGACTGGCAAACGTGTCATCGCCATTCAAAATCACCCATAAAATAATCCAAGCGATTCCGCTCATCATGGTTGCCAATGCAAATAATCTGGCACGCGTTATTTCATTCATGTGTTGTATCTCTTGAAAATATTGTTTTGAAACAATCACGGTTAAATCGACGCCCGTGTCAATGAGTAGCGCCAATCGCGCTATGGGCGGCTCAAGATGAGCCGCACGCCAAGCATCCCGAAAACACAATTGCATTTGCTCGCCAAATTCTCGGCGAAAAGCCTTTGGGTATAAGTGCAGCAGGGTGGCATAGATGCGCTCAGCCCGGGTTGGCATGTTCATACGCGGCCTCCTGTCAAATCGCCTTTTGATCCAATGCTGAGTGCTGCTGACAAGCTAAGTTGTTTGCCGATGGCTTGGGCAATGATCTTATTGAGCCGGTCTAACTCGGCGTGTAACACCTTTGCCCCCAAGCCCGATAAACGATAATAAGTGCGGCGTTCATCATCAATCGCAGGGTCGGGGCGCTCGCCTGATGTCTCAATCAGGCCATCGTTGAGCAAACGCTTGATTGCGCCATAAAGCGTGCCCGGGCCAAGCCTCACTTCGTCATCGGTGCGCGTTTTTACCTCACGCATAATGCCATAGCCATGTCGTTCTTCATCCGCCAGCGCCAGCAAAATATGTAACACAGGCGTTGAAAGTGGTAAAAAAGTATTGGGGGCAGGGTGTGGCATCTTTATTCCACCACAATCGTGATGCTGGCAGGTTCGGGCTGTGCCAACCGAAAATGAGCGGCATTCCCCATCACTACGGTAATCGTATGTGTGCCTTTGCTTAATTCAAGCTCACGTGAGGCCAAGGGGTCTTTGCCAGCATGAACATATACCGCTGGTTGATCGCTAGGGATGGGCGCCCCGACAGCTACGGAGGTCGCAGGCGTATCCACAAAAAAATGTAAATGCCCTTCGCCGTCTTTAATATCTGGCCCGGCTGGGGTTAATGTGAAGTTGTTGCTTTGCACTTCAATCAATACTTTGGGGCCTTTCACCGTGGCATTATTGGCTGGTTTGGTGATGGTAAGGCTGGGTTTGGTGCTTTGGGCAGCGCAGGCCGCCAAGGCCAAGGCCATAAGGCCAGTTAGAAGGAGGTGTTTGGCTTGCTTTTTCATTTGGCTTTAAAAAAAATTAAAACTATTACGTGTGACGATATATCGTCACACGTAATAGTTTTAATTTTTTTTAAAGCCAAATGAAAAAGCAAGCCAAACACCTCCTTCTAACTGGCCTTATGGCCTTGGCCTTGGCGGCCTGCGCTGCCCAAAGCACCAAACCCAGCCTTACCATCACCAAACCAGCCAATAATGCCACGGTGAAAGGCCCCAAAGTATTGATTGAAGTGCAAAGCAACAACTTCACATTAACCCCAGCCGGGCCAGATATTAAAGACGGCGAAGGGCATTTACATTTTTTTGTGGATACGCCTGCGACCTCCGTAGCTGTCGGGGCGCCCATCCCTAGCGATCAACCAGCGGTATATGTTCATGCTGGCAAAGACCCCTTGGCCTCACGTGAGCTTGAATTAAGCAAAGGCACACATACGATTACCGTAGTGATGGGGAATGCCGCTCATTTTCGGTTGGCACAGCCCGAACCTGCCAGCATCACGATTGTGGTGGAATAAAGATGCCACACCCTGCCCCCAATACTTTTTTACCACTTTCAACGCCTGTGTTACATATTTTGCTGGCGCTGGCGGATGAAGAACGACATGGCTATGGCATTATGCGTGAGGTAAAAACGCGCACCGATGACGAAGTGAGGCTTGGCCCGGGCACGCTTTATGGCGCAATCAAGCGTTTGCTCAACGATGGCCTGATTGAGACATCAGGCGAGCGCCCCGACCCTGCGATTGATGATGAACGCCGCACTTATTATCGTTTATCGGGCTTGGGGGCAAAGGTGTTACACGCCGAGTTAGACCGGCTCAATAAGATCATTGCCCAAGCCATCGGCAAACAACTTAGCTTGTCAGCAGCACTCAGCATTGGATCAAAAGGCGATTTGACAGGAGGCCGCGTATGAACATGCCAACCCGGGCTGAGCGCATCTATGCCACCCTGCTGCACTTATACCCAAAGGCTTTTCGCCGAGAATTTGGCGAGCAAATGCAATTGTGTTTTCGGGATGCTTGGCGTGCGGCTCATCTTGAGCCGCCCATAGCGCGATTGGCGCTACTCATTGACACGGGCGTCGATTTAACCGTGATTGTTTCAAAACAATATTTTCAAGAGATACAACACATGAATGAAATAACGCGTGCCAGATTATTTGCATTGGCAACCATGATGAGCGGAATCGCTTGGATTATTTTATGGGTGATTTTGAATGGCGATGACACGTTTGCCAGTCGCGCTAGCAAAACAGCGTCGTTTGTTCTGATTTATCCTACCATCGCTTTGGCCTTGGTCGGGTTAGCCCGGCTTATTCCGCGTTCATTAAGCAGCCGTATTGCGGTGGCGGCTGGGCTTATCATGCTGGCATTGTCGTTGGTTGGTGTCATGCTCGAAAATTGGATCTTATTTAGCTTGCCGCTCAGCCTATTTTTTATCGCCCATGCGATTGTCAGCATTGGCATTTTGCGTCACAAACCTTTTGCTTACCTTAATGGGTTGTCGCTGATTACTTTTGGTTTGTTCATCAGCATTTATATTGCCAACCCATACAATTACACCGAAGCGCTGGCGCAAGCATGGGGTACGTCTTTAGTGCAATACACCAGCACCTTTATCTTGATCGAAATGATTCAGAGCAGCTTATTTGTCTTAATCGGGCTTGCGTGGTTTGTGGTCGGGATATTAATGGCACGAATTTCAAAACAAGCCAAAGCCATCAATATCTAAGCTTTGGCTTTAAATTCACCCTTCACCCTTCATCCTTCAGCCTTTTCCAAAAAACTACTCATACCGCAAGGCCTCAATTGGGTTAAGCTGCGAGGCGCGCCACGCCGGATACACTCCGAATACCAAGCCGACAAAAGCCGAGAAGCCAAAGGCCAAGGCCACTGAACCGGGTGTAACCAAGGCTTGGAATGAGCCATTCGAGAAAATGACGACCAATTGGGCCATGCCCCAACCCAAGGCAATACCAATGGTGCCGCCTAACAGCGACAAAAAGATCGACTCAGCGACAAATTGCATCAGAATAATGCTGCGCCGAGCGCCGATGGCCTTGCGTAAACCGATCTCGCGGGTGCGCTCGGTCACGCTCACCAACATAATATTCATGATGCCAATGCCGCCGACAAATAGCGAGATGCCAGCAATAGCAGCAAGAAAAATCGTCAACGCCCCCGTGACCGCACCCACCGTGTTTTGCAAATCACGTTGTGAGCCGACCGAAAAATCATCTTCGCCAGCAAACTGAATGCCATGTTCTTGGCGCAGCACATCGGTCACTTGTTGCACCATCGCATCAACTTTGTCTTGGTCGGCGGCTTGTGCCAGTACAAAACCTGCCACCGTTTGTCCTTTGGCATTCTTTAAGGGTTGCATCCGCTCGCGGAAAGTGGTGAGCGGGATAATAATGCTGTCGTCTTCGCTGCCTTGGGTGCCGCCCGATCGCTCTTTGAGCACACCAATCACGCGAAAGGCAATGTCATTTAAACGAATTTCAAGCCCGACTGGGTCACCGCCATCGGGAAAAAGTTTGGTGTAGGCATATGAGCCGATCAAGGCGACCCGTTGTTTGCTGTTATAGGCGGCTTCGTCAAACCAATCGCCGTAGGTGGTTCCCCAATTATTAAAATGCCGATAATCGGGTGAAGTCGCCCGTAAGCTGCCAAGATACTTGGTGTCGCCATTAAATGCCCGTGCCCCACCTTGAGCCAAGGGGGCAACATAAGCCAAGTCGGGCACACGGCTTTTGTTTTTTAATGCTTCAACATCATTTAAGGTTAATGACAACGACTGCCCTTGACGGCTGTTTGGCCCTGCCGCAAAGCCAGCACGATTAGCACCCTTGCCTTGCTCGACCCGAACAGGAATAATAAACACCAAGTTTGAGCCTTGCTTGGCAAACTGACCATTGATAAACTGATCGACCCCATTGCCCAGCGCCACCAGCGATATCACCGCCGAAACACCAATAATGATGCCCAGCATGGTCAAAACACTGCGTAATTTGTTTGCGGCAATGGCGCGTAACGCGACTCTTAAGTTTTCTTTAAACATAAATCAAGTGGAAAGTGGAAAGTAGAAAGTGGAAAGTGCAAAGACTTGAAGTTCCACTTTGCACTTTGCACTTTGCACTTCCTATTCATACCTCAGCGCATCAATTGGGTTAAGCTGGCTGGCGCGGCGGGCTGGGTAGATACCAAAAAACAAGCCGACCAACAACGAGAAACCAACGGCGAGCAATACCGCAGGCAATTGCACCACCGTTGTAAACGAAGCAAAATATTCGATGGCTTTGGCCCCCGCCACCCCAATAATGACACCGATGATGCCGCCTAGCAATGAAAGAAACATCGCCTCGATCAAAAATTGCATCAGCACCAACCGTGACCGCGCCCCAATCGCTTTGCGCAAGCCAATCTCGCGGGTGCGCTCGGTGACACTGACCAGCATAATATTCATAATACCGATACCACCTACCAACAATGAAATGCTGGCGATTGCGCCTAAAAAGGCCGTCAATACACCTGTCACTGCGCCAAAAGCATCAATCAATTCTGCCGAGGTCAGCACCGTAAAATCGTTTTCTTCATCATCGGGCAAGCGATGCCGCACCCGCAAAATGTCGCTGATGTTTTGCTTTACCGCAAGACGGGCTTTTTCATCAACCGTTTGCAACATAATGGTATTGAGTCGCAAATCGCCATTAGGAGTGCGGGCTTGGGTAGCAAACACCCGCTCATGCGCCGTCGCCAACGGAATCATGGCCGTCGCATCTTGATCACCAAACAACGATTTGCCGCGTGGGGCCAACACCCCAATCACTTTAAACGGCACGCCATTGAGCCGCACCATTTTGTCGATGGGTTCTTCGTCGGGGAACAAGTCGTTGACCACTGTCGGCCCCAGCACCACCACCCGCGCCCGCGCCTGCTCGTCACTTTCTTCAAAAAAACGCCCTTCACCCATTGCAATATTGCGCACTGTCAAATAACTGGCAGTCACGCCCTGCACATTCACCTCAGAATTTTTGGCGTTATAGACAAAAGTGGCAGCACGGCTAAAATCGGCGGCATGGTCAGTTACACCTGTCACCCCTGCTACAATAGCACGGTAATCATCGAGTGTAATGGCAGCTTGGGCACCAAACCCGCCGCCGCCCGGCCCACCTTGGGCGCGCCCAGCCTGCACCGCCACAAGGTTGGTGCCAGCCGACGAAAATTGATCGTTGATGTATTTTTGAACCCCAGTGCCCACCGCAAGCAGTGTGATAACCGCCCCAACGCCAATGGTAATCCCGAGCATGGTTAATACGCTGCGTGCCCCATTGGCGCGTAAGGTTCGAATGGCGAGCTTTAATAGTTCGAATAACATAATGATGAATTACGAATTACGAATTACAAATTACAAATTAAATCAACCCTGATTCAAAACTCGTAATTTGTAATTCGTAATTTATTCTCTAAACGTATCGCCCCGACAGGCATCCAGAAAATCAACCGTTGCATCATCGCCGATGATACGACCATCGGCAATCCGAATGACGCGCTTGCAATGGCTGGCGATGCGTGGATCGTGGGTGACGAAAATGATCGTCATACCGCGTTGGGCATTCAGGGTCTGAAACAGACACATAATTTCGGCCCCTGTTTTTGAGTCGAGGTTGCCTGTGGGTTCGTCGGCCAAAATGATGGCCGGATCAGTCACCAACGCCCGTGCAATCGCCACACGCTGTTGTTGCCCGCCCGAAAGCTCATTGGCATGATGATGCAAACGCTTGCCCAAGCCCACCATTTCGAGCGCTTCGCGTGAGCGTTTCGAGCGTTCGCGCCCGCCCACATTGGCATAAATCAGCGGCTGGGCCACATTCTCAATCGACGGGGTGCGGCGTAACAGGTTGAAGGATTGAAAGACGAAGCCGATCTTTTGGTTGCGAATCCCCGCCAATTGGTCGTCATTCATTTTCTCCACATCCACGCCATCCAGCTTATAGGTTCCGCTGGTCGGTTTGTCGAGACACCCCACAATATTCATCAAGGTCGATTTGCCAGAGCCAGATGGCCCCATGATGGCGACCAAGTCGCCCTGATAAATTGTAATATCGACCCCAGACAAGGCATTAAGCACCTCGTCACCCATTTTATAGGTCTTGGTAATGCCTTTTGTTTCGATAACGGGCTTGCGAATGAGTTCGGACACGCCGTTATTCATGGTAAAGCGCGAGGCATTGCTCGCAAGGCCATTGCTTACACCATTGCCATTGACATGCGGTTCCATGTCATCATCACTCAAGCCGTTTGTTTCAATTGCTTGCGGTTTTTTGCTTTTCAGCAAGTTGCCAAACATAGGTTTATGTTGTTGGCAAGGGCTAAAACTGCTTTAGCCCTTACTGTTTTGGGTCAATTTTGTGAAGTTAAAGTAACCTCACAAGATCAACATTACAAACATTTACTGCCCAAATGCGCTGGGCGTTACGGGTGCGACCACAACCTGACCTTCATTCAACCCCGACAATACTTCGGTGAATTGGTCATTGCGCAACCCGGTGGTAATTTCAATTTCGTTCGACTTATCGCCATCTTTGACGGTAATAAACGACTTATTTGTTTTGCGGTCACGCCGCACTGCCCAGTTTGGGGCCAATAAAACATTGTCACGCTTCTCTAGCAAAATCGAGCTACTGGCGGTCATACCGGGCTTTAATGCTGCGGTGTTACCGGTCAGTACCACGCGCACAGGGTAACTCACCACCCCGTTTACCAAGGTCGAGTTGGGGGCAATGCGGTCAACTTTGCCGACAAATGGCGTGCCCGAAAGCGCGTCAAGTGTCAATTGCACCTCTTGCCCGACCTTAATTCGGGCAATGTCGATTTCGTCTACGGTGACATCAATGTGTAAAACCGCGTCGTCGAGCAATATCACCGCTGCCGCTGCCCCAGCCGATGATTCGCCGACTTTGGCATTTACGACTGAAACAGTGCCATCAGTTGGGGCGGTCAGCGCGGCTTGTTCAATGCGGCGCTGGGCTTGGCGCACCTGCAACTCGGCTTGTTGGCGTTGCACATCGGCCTGCTGCTTTTGAATCTCCGATTGCTTCTTTTGCACATCGGCTTGTTTCAATTGCGAAACCGCTTGCTCACGTTGGGCTTTGGCTTGTTCAATCTCATAAGGGCGCACTGGCTGGCGCAGTTTTTCAAGTTGGGCTTGGGCCGAGCGCATTTGCTGAACTGCTGCCGCTGCATTTGCATTCTCGTTTGAATTATTCATCAAACGATCAAGATTCGATTGCGCCGATTGCACTTGTTGATACGCGGCTTGCACTTGGGCATTGTCAGCAGCCTTCGATACCTTATCGAGCTGGGCTTTGGCCGAGTTGTAATTATTGGTGGCCTGCTCTAATTGCAAACCGGCTGGGCTAGCGCCAATGGCGGCTGGGTTGGTTTTATAGGCGCGGTCATAGCTGGCTTGGGCTTGGCGCAAGGCGGCTTCGGCATTCTTTACCGCCGCATCAGCCGCCGCATAATCTTCGCGTTGTGGGCCAGCAGTTACTTTGGCATAGTTGGCTTTGGCGGCCTCGAGCGTGGCTTGGGCGGCCCGAATATCGGCATCTTTCAAACCTTTATCGGTGGCGCGGGCATAGCTGGCTTGGGCGGCGTTAATGGCGGCTTGGGCGGCGGTAATATCTCCGGGACGCACCCCACCATCAACCGTGCGGCTATAGTTGGCTTGCGCAATAATTTGCTGCGCCTGTGCATTTAACATGGCGATATCGGCTTGCGCACCAGCGGCTTCTGCCGAGGCTGCGGCGGCTTGGGCCTGAACGAGCGCGGTCTGGGCTTGCGCCAAGGCAATTTGCAGGTCGGTCAGATCGAGCAAGGCCAGCACCGCCCCTTTCTTCACCTTATCCCCTTGCTTCACCTTAATTTCAGCTACCGTGCCTTGGGTTTGAAAATTGAGTTTAACTTCACCTTCAGGCGCAATATTCCCAGTGGCGTTTACTGATGCCGAGATCGATCCTTTTGCAATCGCGGCTGTGCGTTGGTTGGTGTTGCTTGGGGTGTTGTTGCCGCGTGAACAGGCGCTCAACATTAACCCACCGGCCAACATGAAACAAATCGTTTTGGTTGAAATTATTTTTTGCATTTTAAAGAATAAATCCCCTTACAGTTATGAATTAAGAATGAAATAAGGTTGGTTTAAATTGGTTTGCGAATATAGGGAAGCGCCACTTGTAAGACATCTATCATGTTACGAGTAAGCGTGTCGGGAAGTTGCGTTAGGTCTTGGGCAATGGTTTGAAGCTGCAAGGTTGACATGTCAATAAAACATTGCACCCCTTTAGCCGTGAGTGAAATATGTTTAATGCGACGATCTTTGATATCTTCTACTCGGTTAACATAACCCCGTTCTACCAAATCATCGATCAAATGACTGGTCCCACCCAACGATAAATTAAGCACATGGCTAATTTGCGAAACAGACGAGGTGCCGCAACGCTTCAAAAACATAATGGTGACACTTTGCGGCATCGAAAGCTCGTGATCACGAATAAATTGAAGATGTTGTTTCATACTCGTCTCCATCAATTCGTTTCTAAGGTCGAAAAACAACTGGGCTAATTGTTGAATTTCGGGGGTTTGAGCATTCATGATATATACTTTACTCGGCGCAATACTTGCACATGCGCAACTTTTTTGAGTATACAAGTATTCATGATCAATGTCAATCTTTTTTGCCACACTCACAGGAAACTCTTAGATATACTCCGCACGGTCACTAATTGCGGAATGCCGATTTCATAACCTACCCCTAAAGGCGTATCTTTTGGGGATAGATAATGAAATTGGCCTTATATCTTTTAAGAATTTGCTCTAAACTCACGAACACTTCGTGTTAATGGGCTTGGCAAAAATTTGGACAGCAACTTGGATGAGGGATAATACCCTATCAGATATTGCGCGAAATCTCACTGACGCAAAATTACAAGCGCAAAAGGACATCATGCCGGATATATGAGTATTGTTTTTTTTGATATGGATAAAACGTTGCTGCGAGTCAGCAGCGGCACCACTTATGTAAAATACTTGTGGAAACGTGGCAAGGTGACCACACGTGAATTGCTTTATACCGGCTATATTAGCTTGCAATATTCATTGGGTTTGCTCGATTTTCCGAAAGCGATGGCTGAATTGGGCAAAAAAGTAAAAGATGGCAGCGCCAGCCAAACCAAAGCGTTGCAATTGCAATTTTTTAAAGATTATTTGGTGTATCAAATCGCGCCAAAGGCTTTGGCTCGCGCCAAAGAACATCTTGCGCAAGGCGATCAGGTGATTTTGCTATCCGCTTCTACCCAATTTACCGTACAGCCGGTGGCCGATTATGTTCATTTGCCCTTTCGTTGCACTGAGTTAGAGGTGGTGAATGATTTGGTGACTGGCCGTATTGTCGGCGACCATTGTTATGGCGAAGGCAAACGCTTATGGGCTGAGCGCATTGCCAAAGACCACCAAGTAAACCTAAAAAACTGTACCGTTTATACCGATAGTATTTCTGACCGGCCTATTATGGAGGCAGTGGGTAACCCTATTGCCGTTAACCCAGACCGAAAACTACGTGCATTGGCACAAGAAAAAAATTGGAAAGTTGAAATGTTTTATTAAAAGTATGGGAGTCGTCAGTCGTCAGTAGTCAGATCGGTCGTAGGCTGACAACATCTTATTGTTGAGCCGACTTATCTGACGACTGACGACTGACGACTGACTACGAATCACTTATGAACACACATTTTTTTGTTACCGGCGCTATGGGCTGCATCGGCGCGTGGGTGGTGCGCAATTTGGTGAATGGCAACACCCCAGTCACAGTATTTGACCTCGACACCAACCCGCATCGATTGCGACTGATGATGAGCAATGAAGCCTTGGCGCAAGTCAAGTTTGTCAGTGGCGATATTACCGATTATGCCGTATTAGAACGCGCCTTGCGCGATTGTGGGGCAAGCCACATTGTGCATTTGGCTGGGCTACAGGTGCCATTTTGCCGTGCCGACCCTGCATTGGGGGCGCGGGTAAATGTGGTCGGCACAGTCAATATGTTCGAGGCTGCCAAACGGGCTGGCATCAAACATCTCAGCTATGCCAGCAGCATTGGCGTGTTTGGTTTTAGCGAAGAATACCCGTCTGAACCCATCAAACACGAAGGCCGCCCGATCCCCCATTCACATTATGGGGTTTATAAGTTAGCCAACGAGGGCACTGCCAGCGTTTATTGGGCCGATGAAGGCATTAGCAGTGTGGGGCTGCGCCCTTATGTGGTGTATGGCCCCGGGCGTGACCAAGGCATGACCAGCACCCCCACCAAAGCCATGTTTGCGGCGGCGGCAGGCAAGCCTTATCACATTTCATATGGCGGGCGTTTTCATATGCAACATGCCGATGATACGGCACAGGCCTTTATTCGCGCCGCCACGGTGGCGCATAAAGGCGCACCGGTGCTTAATTTGCATGGCAGTGTTGTGCATCAACGTGAAGTGGTGGCCGCGATCGAAGCGGCTGTGCCATCTGCAGCGGGCACAATCACATTTGACCCCAAGCCTTTGCCTTTGCCCGAAGAATTTGTCGATGAGCGTTTGGCCGAAATACTTGGCCCGCTGCCTTATACGCCGCTCGATCAGGGTGTGGCGCACACCATCGAAATTTTTCAACGTGCCATCGCTAACGACCGCGTTGATGTAAAACGCTACGCCTAATCTAAATTTAAAATTTAAAATGGAAAATTTTAAATTGGGCGTATTCTCTATTTTTTCATTTTTCATTTTAAATTTTTCATTTTAAATTTTTTATGGCTTCATTTCGCGATCTGCTCGCCCGCACCCGACAAAGCGCCTTTGGGCAAATTCAAAATTTATTTGTCAAATCTGATATCACCCCAGAAACATGGGATGACCTTGAGGCGTTGTTATTGCAAGCCGATGTTGGTGTTGCGACGACAGATTTGCTGATAGAGCGCTTAAAAGCACGTGCAGAAGCAGAAGATATTAAGTTGGCCGACCAACTCAAAAAAGTGTTGAAAGAAGAGATGGTCAAATTACTCGATCATCACATCTTTCAGTCGGGCTATTATCAATCTACCCGTTTGCTCGAAGTCATTATGGTGATTGGGGTGAATGGCTCTGGCAAAACCACCAGCATCCCCAAACTGACCAAGATCTATCAAAAACATGGGCGCAAGGTGATTTTGGCGGCAGCCGATACCTTTCGGGCAGCGGCGATTGATCAGCTACAAGTATGGGGCGAACGGGCCGGTGTGCCGGTGATTGCTGGTGACCCAAATAGTGACCCGGGCGCGGTGGCATATAACGCTATTCAAGCCTCGTATGCACGTAAAGCCGATACACTCATTGTTGATACAGCTGGGCGTTTGCATACTAAGCACAATTTGATGCAAGAGCTGAAGAAAATTAACAATGTGCTGAATCGATCTGTGCATCAAGCCCCCCACCAAACCTTGTTGGTTATCGATGCCACCAATGGGCAAAACGCCATCACCCAAGCCAAGGGCTTTGCCGATGCGGTGGGCATTACGGGTGCCATTATTACCAAGCTCGATGGCACCCCTAAGGGTGGTGTGGCTTTGTCAATTGCGCATGATCTTAATGTGCCGATTTTATTTCTCGGCACTGGCGAAAAGATCGACACCATTCACGAATTTGATGCGCGTCAGTTTGTGGATGATTTGTTTGAGTAAATGATGTATTGAAAATACCCTCATGCCCATGCCCCCCCGCGAGAAATCCTTTAACACTGCTGGCCCATGTCGTGCTGAATTACACTATATTCTGCCACCGACAGCCCGTTTCGACATGCCCGATATCATGAATCTCATTCGGGATGAGCGCTATTTTGTGCTGCATGCCCCGCGACAAACTGGCAAAACGACGGCGCTACTCGCTCTCATGCACCAACTCAATGCCGAAGGAGAATTTCGGGCACTATATACCAATGTCGAGCGTGCGCAAGGCTATCGTGAAAATATTGACCGCGCCTT
>CAMDWA010000072.1 GCA_945877855.1 Thermoflexus hugenholtzii JAD2
TTAGGGTTGGTTTGAGGCGAAATAGTTTTATTTAAGGGTGAGAGGTTTCTTTCACGCTCGCTTTTGCTTGCCTTGGCTTCGAAGTGGGCTTTATTTGCCACTTACTGGGGTCGTTTTGTTAAATTTTTTTTAGCCTAAACTACTGGATAAGCGGTCCCACGATTTTTATAAAAACGTGCGTTAGTTGGGTCTAGAAGAATAGCGGCGTTGAAATCGTTCGCAGCTTGTTCATATCTTCCGAGAGCATCATAAGCGCTCCCGCGATTATTATAGTAAGGAGCAAAAATTGGATCAAGCTGAATAGCTTTATTATAATTGTCTATGGCTTGTTCATATTTCACAGAAATATAGTAAACAAATCCTCGGCTATTGTAGGCTAGCGCTGATTTTGGATTAAGATCAATGGCCCGATTGTAGTCTTCAATAGAGTTTTGATATTGTCCTAACTTTTCATATGCACGACCACGTCCTATGTAAAAATCCGCAAAACTTGAATCAAGTCGAATAGCTTCATCAAAATCTTTAATCGCTTGTGCATAATTCATAGATTCCGAATAGGCAAGCCCACGATTATAAAAAGCCATTACAAATGTAGGATCAATGCGAATTGTTTCACCAAAATCTTTGATTCCAAGATCATATTGTTTGGGAATATTGTAGTAAACTGCTCCACGACTCAAATAAGCTTTAGCGAAGGTAGGATCAAGCCGAATCGCTTCATTAAAATCTTGAATGGCTTGCTCATAATGAAACAAATCTCCGTTAGCAACTCCACGATTGTAGTAAGCATTGGCAGATTGGGGATCGAGCCGAATTGCTTCATTAAAATCTTGAATAGCTTGTTCATACTGTTTATTATTGCCGTAAGCACTTCCACGGTTAATATACTTATTTGCTGAGCTTGGATCTAGGCGAATCGCTTTATTAAAATCTGTAATAGCCAATTCGTATTTTTTTTGATCAATGTAGCTAAGCCCACGATTGTTGTAAGCGGCAGCAAGATTTGAATTTAGTTTAATTGCTTTATTGTAATCTTCAACAGCATAATCATGTCTCTTAAGATGAGCATATGCCACCCCACGATTATTGTAAGTTGTTTCTTCATCTGGGTTAAGGCGAATAGCCTCTGTATAAGCACTAACAGACACATCTAATTTTAGAGATTTCTGATATAGCCAACCCAAACGAAAATAAGCATCACTTAAACCCGTAATAGAGTTTGTATTGGCGGGTAATATCTTTATAGCCGTTTCGATAGTTTTAAGACTGGCTTCATATCCTGATTCACCACGGCTATAATATGATTGTCCAATAGCAAACAATGCCCAAAAACTCATCTGTTTTGGCATCTCGTTAGTGATAAACTGTTTATAAGCTTCTGGTTGTAAGACATCTTGCGAGCGCTCGGTTTCGCTGATACGAATTTTGCTAGCTTTAGATGTAGGTTGTTTAAGATTAAAGAAGTTAATAGTACTACGGAAGGCTGTTTCTCCTCCCCAAATAACTAAACTAGCGTTGTAACGCTTGCCTAGTTTTTCAGCGGCATCCTTGTCATTTACGCCCAATTGGTCTGGCACAATTTCGACCCGTAGGTTAATTTTTGGTTCATTAACAACTAAATTTTTGACAGCTTCTAGAATCGCTGATTGTATTTCTTCGTGAGGCTTTGAGTTCTTTATGTCATCTGTGCGAGTAAATTGGGCAATGACGATTAGTGTCTCGTCTGGACCTTCGCTAGGAAAGGCATTCCATAACCCCCAATCATAACTAACTTGGCGTATTTTTTCGTTGCCGAAGATCAATGTTAGTCCAATCGCCGAGACTGCTATAACACCTATCAATCCAACAATAGCGAAGGCGCATAGGCGCAAAAAACGTTGCATTTTGGGGGGTAAGACAAGGTGATATGAATCACGTGCAGTAAAGTTACCCTTTACATCTACATTACCCGCAATAAATGCACCACCATTTGTATTGATGTTTGATTGGGTGGGTGCGACCTCTCTATCTTGAGGTGATTTAACGTCAATAGGGTCAGTCATTGACATTAAGTTTACACCAATTTTATATATTTTACTGTTCTAAAAGATGACAAAACCCCGAAATCTGGGGAGATATCCTACCCCCCGCAACAAAACGCCGCCAACCAATCCACCATCAACGCAATATCGCGCAGATGCCCCATCTCGAAGGGGCTGTGGGTGTAACGGGCGGGGAAGACCATCATGGCGCTGGGGATGTCGGCTTGGGTAAAGGCGCGGCCATCGCTGCCAAACGAGCCAAACACAGCGTGTTGAATGGGGATATGGTGGGCGGCGGCGCAATCTTCGAGCGCCTTGGTCAGGGCGTAGTCGTAATGAATGAGCGAATCTTTGTGAATGAGGCCGGGGCCATAGCCCAGTTGCAGCGGCATACTCAGGTCGCCGACAGTGGGGATGTCGCCCGCCATGCCGATTTCGAGGATGATGGCGGCATCGAATTGCTCACCCGATGCGAGGGCGTGGGCGGCTAGCGCCGCTGCGCCGACCGTGCCGATCTCCTCTTGCACGGTGCAGGCCAAGGTCACATCCCAGGCAAATTTGTCGGGCGGCACGCGGCGCAACATCTCGCTCATCACCGCCAGCGGCACACGGTCATCGAGCGCCTTGCCCACCACTTTGTCGCCCCATTGCACCGTCTCGGCATCCCAAATGATGCGGGTGCCGGTCGTCACGCCCCGCGCTTGCAACTCGGCGCGCGATAGACCGGTATCGACCCAAAAGTCGTTCCAAGTCAACTCGTGCAGGTCGTGTAGGGCGATGGAGGCGAGATGGCCGACCGCCGAGCCGATCACGCCCGGAATGATGCCATTGCGGCCCAACACCTTGACTCGCGAACCGATGGTGAAGGCGTTGCGCAGGTCGGTGCTGCGCCCCCAGCCTTGCCCATTGGCTAAAAACAAAAAGCCGTCGTGGCTGATGCTGCGCACCAAATAACACAATTCGTCGGCGTGGGCCGCGATCAGCAATTTTTTTGCGCCGGGTTTGGCGATGCGCCCCAGCACATTACCGGTCTTGCTGCGTCGCGTCACCGCGCCCAAGGCCGCCCATTCAGCCTGCATAAAGTCGAGCACGGCGTGCTCTTGCCCAATCGGGCCGACCATTTCGGTGAGTTGTTTGATGCGCTTGAACATGCAAATTAATGGTTAGTGGTTAATGGTTAATGGTCAATGGTTAATGATCAGTGATTTTTTTATCATTAACCATTAATCATTAACCACTAACCATTAATTTAGTCCATCACAATGACCGAGCGGAGGGTTTCGCCGCGTTTCATGGCTTCGAAGGCCTCTTCGGTTTCTTCGAGGCGGATGATGCGGGTGACGACTTCATCGAGCTTGAGTTGGCCTTGTGAATACCAGTTGGCGAGTAGCGGGAAGTCGCGGGTGGGCAAACAGTCGCCATACCACGACACACGCAAACTGCCGCCATTGTCGAAGAATTTTTGCAGCGGCAATTCGAGGGTGGGGCCGGGGCCGGGCACGCCAATAAAGACGCAGGTGCCGGCGAGGTCGCGGCACCACAGGGCTTGATCTAAGGTGCGGGCGCTGCCGACGGCCTCGAATGAATTATTGACACCATGCCCGTTGGTGATGGCTTTGATGGCGGCGACGGGGTCGCCTTCGAGCGCGTTGACCGTGTGGGTGGCGCCAAATTGCTTGGCCCATTCCAATTTGCGCGGGTCAATATCAACCGCGATGATGGTGGTTGCGCCGCCCAAGCGTGCGCCTTGGATGACTGAATCACCCACGCCGCCGCAGCCGAACACCGCCGCGCTACTGCCGGGCTTCACCCCTGCGGCATACAAGGCCGCGCCCACGCCTGTCATCACGCCGCAGCCGATCAACGACATTTGGGGGGATGGCAAACTGGCCGACACCGGCACGCATTGCCCCGAATGTACCAAGGTGTGGGTGCAGAAAGTGCCGATGCCTAGCACCGGATTGAGGGTCACGCCGTTTTTGTCGCGCATGCGCTTTTCGGCGTTGAGGCTGTTGCAGCAAAAGCTGGGTTGCCCATTCAAACAAAAGCGGCATTTGCCGCAGGGGGCACGCCATGCCATGATGACGCTGTCGCCTTTTTTGACGTTGGTTACACCTGTACCCACTTGTTCAACAATGCCGTGCCCTTCGTGCCCAAGCAAAAAAGGGAAGCCATCGGTGCCATAGGTGCCGAGTTTGACCCCGAGGTCGGTGTGGCATACGCCAGATGACAGCACTTTGACCAATACTTCATTTGGGCCGGGGTCGTCAATGGTGAAATCTTCGACGAGGGCCGCTTGGCCGGGGATGCGGGCGATAACGCCACGCGCTTTGGTTGTCATTTTAGAATTTTCCTTGCGTTATTTAATTGACGATTTGATTCGGTTTCGCGTTTTGCTTGCAAAAAATGCGAATAAGTTTTCACCGATTTGATCCTATTTGTCCTACCGTAGGCAGGGCAGATAGGGTCAAATCGGCATATAGCTTTATTAAAGTGACATTGTCAGGTTCGTGAAAAGATGCAACATCTTTGCGTTTTTGCGAGAAAATTTAAAATTTACTCATGCTTTCACTCGATGAAGGTCGCATATCGAAGATTATATGCCAGAATCGCTGAGATGATGATATGATGTTGCATCACCGTTCGTGGGCCGTATACACCGGCTGTTCGTCTTCAGCCTTGAATCTGTCTGATTGATAGAATGAGACGGCGATATCGTTATCGGCCAGCACCCACACATAGCTTACAACATTGTCGCGCATCCAACGATCCATTTCGTTGAGCAAAGCGCGGCCCACGCCTTGCTTGCGCCATGCGTCACGCACCCTAATTTCATACAACACCAATTCTTGTTCATCATCTGCGGGTAAAGGCAAGACGGTGCAGTATAGCGAGCCGATCACGTTATCGCCAACATAGGCCACCCAATGCAACACGGCGGGGTTGGCGAGATAACGCTGGGCAGCGGCAGCATTGAGTGGGCGCTTGGGCTTGTCGGCATGCTCAAGATCAAAATCGGCAATATCAAGCACATATTGGGTGAGCATGGCCTCGTCGCCCAAGCCAAGGCGTTTGATTTGGATTGTCATAGGATTTTTATACGAACTTAAAAATGTCGGAACGGTGGTTGTCGCTCGTTTCAAGGGTTAACCGCCAGCCAATTGGGCTGGGCTAAGCTCATTAAGTAGCGGCTGTCCGGTTCGAAAGCGCATCAGATTTTCGGCAAAAATTTGCCACGTGCGCGAAACATAATGCGGGCTGAGCGATGAGCCTGAAATGTGCGGGGTCATGATGACATTTGGCATCTGCCACAACGGGTGATCAGGTGGCATTGGGTAGTAATAATGGGTATCGAGGGCTGCGCCTGCAATCCATTTCTCACGCAGTGCCTTCAACAGCACTGCCTCGTCAATTAATGGCCCACGCGCTGGGTTGAGCACAAATGCAGTCGGCGGTAATGCACGTAGATGCGATTCACGCACGATGCTGCGTGTCTGCGCAGTGAGTGGCATCGCCAGCACCAGCATATCTAACCTCGACAAAAATGCGGTTTCTTCACCCGTATAAAATACTTTATCGGGCAATACACCTTCAATATCGCCGGTACCGGCGACACAAAATGAGTTGTGACGCGCCTTGATTGGGCTGCGCACCAGCACATGCACCTTTAGCCCCATGTGTTTTGCCAGTCGGGCTGTTTCGCGGGCAATCCCGCCATAACCCCACAGCCCGATTGTTAAGCCGCGTAGCTCGGTCTGAAACCGTGCAGAACGATCCCAGATGCCATTGTCTTGGTTATGAAACATCCCGCGCATGTCGCGGGCCAACATAAATATCATGGCCATATTCCATTCGGCAATTGGCACATCAAATACACCTTGGGCATTGGTAGCGCGAATATGCCGCTCATTTAAACCGATATTGGTCAATTGACTATATCCCACTGAGCTAATTTGCACCCATTTCAATGCTTTGCAATCTGTAAAATTTGTAGGGGGCCACATGCAAAACAATATTTGTGGGTCAGCTAACAACTCAGCCGGCAGAGGGGCGGCATGTTCTCGATACGGCACAGTTTGAATGTGTATATCTGGCAGCGTCCTCAATTGATCCAAGGTTGGCTGGTGAATGGGCATGTCAATCAAAATGTGCAGCATATGCAATTTGTTTTTGTTGATTGGCCTTAAGTCGTTAATAGCTTGCCCGGCACACTCACAAATTCACCCGTGCCGGGCACAAATGCAAACTTTTGTTTGATTTCGTCGGTTAGTCGAACCCCCAGCCCCGGGGCCTCTGGCGGCAGCATATAGCCATCTTTCATTACAAATGAGTCTCCCCATAATTCGGTATGCAAGGTGCCGGGGGCCGGTGGCGTTTCGAGCATAAGTGTGTTGGGCGCGGCAAAACCAGCATGTAAGTTTTGCATTTGCGCCACCCCAGCCCCCCATGAATGAGAGGCAATTTTTAGTTTTCGGCTATCAAACATCCGTGCAATACGCATAAATTCATTCAAACCACCCGACCAGGCCGCATCTGGTTGGGCAATGCTAAAGCCGCCCAGATCAGCAAATTGTCTAAATTCTTCTAGCGTGGTCAAACATTCACCGCCTGCAATGGGAATGCTGGTCGAGCGATTGAGTTCACCATAACCCCATGGATCGGTATAGGGTAACGGCTCTTCAAAAAACAGCAGGTCGTAAGGTTCTAAGGCCTGCATCACCGCCCGTGCTGTTGGTAGGTCCCATACTTTTCCGGTATGGCTGCCCATGTGTCCGTCCATCGCAATTCCAATTCCTTTACCCACGTGCGCCCGCATCATTTCAGCTTTACCGGCTTCAAGCGCTACAATTTCGCTTGTACCATGTGTGGGTATGGCGCTGCGCGTTTGCGCATCATAATAACCTGTTGCCACTTTATACGCCTTATAACCCAGCCCAAGGTAAAAATCCAGCTTTTCTTTTAGCCGTTCGGGCGGCCAGTTGCTTACCGAACCGGTGGCATAGGTCAACAAACGCTCGTGCGAGCGCCCGCCAAGCAACTCATAAACGGGCAGGCCCAGCGCTTTGCCTTTCAGATCATAAAGCGCTGCTTCTATCCCTGCGATTACGGCTGCCCCCAAGCCAACCCGCGCCCAATAGATACCACAATGTTCAAGCCGCGCCCGCAAAACGTGAATATCGCATGGGTCTGCTCCCAGCAAAATTGGGCGGTAAAAATCCACAATCGCCGGAACTACCTCTGGGCAAAAATAACCCGCATAGGTTTCACCTACGCCGGTATGCGGGCTATCGGTGCGAATTTCGATGAGTGCGGCACTGCGCAATTTGCGGGCTGCCAGTACATACGGATCCGCGGTACAGGGGCCCGTGAGTAAAACGGTCTGAACATCGGTTATTTTCATGGGTGTTTAAGTTATTTTCTCAGCACATATTTATGCATACGTCCAGCTACGCCCAGCTCAACCTCGCCAACATACAAATCGCCGTGCGAATCGACCCATAGCCCATGCGGGCCGCCGCGAAACTCGCCGGGCACTTCGCTCGGTTGCGGGCGGCCCCATTGCGCCAATACCTCACCGTCCAGTGTCATGATGCTGATACGTCGCCCCAATTCGGCGATATACACCACATCGGCGTGGCGGTCAAAATGGGCGGTGTTGGGGCGCAGCAAACCGCTGCGCTCCTCCAAATAATTGCCGTCGAGGTCGAATAGTTGAATACGATTGTTTTCGCGGTCACAAATCCAAATCCGATCAAAGCGATCGACCCGCACGTGGTGCGAAATGCTGAATTGGCCCGGCCCCTTGCCGCGCTCGCCCCACGATTTCAGCAAGCGGCCCTCGGGTGAAAAGCGATGCACCCGCGCATTGCCGTAGCCGTCCGACACGATCAGGTCACCGTTGCTGGCGATGTCGATATCGGTTGGCATGTTAAAGGGTTCGCCATCCACGCTGGTTTTTTGCCCATACGTGCCCAGCGTCAACATCAACTGCCCGGCTTTGTTAAATTTGTAAATGGTGTGGTTGGTGACATCGACACAATAGACATTGTCGTCGGCATCAATGTGCATCCCATGTGCACACATTGGCGTTAGCACCCCTTCACCCCATGTTTCAATAAAATTGCCGTCGCGGTCAAACACCGCCAATGGGTGGGCGCTGCGTGAATAGACGAAGACACGGTCTTGTGAATCACATGCAATGGCTGGAATCCAGCCCCATTCCCAGCCGGGCGGGGTTTTTAGCCAGCCTTCGGCGTAGTCATATTGATATTTACCTGAACCAAATGTCATATTTCCTCCTGAAAAGTATATTATTACATCTTAAATAGGCGCACTTTTGATACGCGCAGGCGATCCATTTCTTCTACCCGTAGGCGGATGGCGTGTTCTTTAACCTCAAATTCATCCCCTGACTTGGGGATGCGCCCAAGAAACCCCATGACGTAACCGCCAATGGTATCGTAATTTGGATCGGTGATTTCGATGCCAAAGGCATTATTTACTTCGCCGATGGTGGTCAGCCCGTTTAATAGGGCGCTGCCATCGGAATGGGCTTGAATATCGGGCGGGGATGAGGCATCGACCCCGACTGCGCCAACAATCTCGGCCAATAAACCATTGAGCGTGACGAGGCCCGCCGTGCCGCCATATTCATCTAACACAATCGCCATTGCTTCTCGTTTGGTGCGCATTTGTTGCAGCAATTCGTCAGCGCGTTGCGTATCTGGCACAAAAAATGGCTCGCGCATAAGTTGGCGCACACTCAGCGTATGCGGTTTGGGGTAAATGGCACGCACCAAGTCTTTGACATGCAACATGCCGATAATATGATCGAGTGATTCTTCGTAAACAGGGATGCGGTCGAGCGGGTTGGCGGCAAGCAGATGAATGACTTGATCAAGGCTGGTTTTGACATCGATACTCAGCATTTCGGTGCGTGGAACCATGACTTCACGCACGGTGGTCTCGCCAAATGAAAAAATGTTGTTTAGCATGACGCCTTGTTCCGATTCGATAATGCCGCCTTTTTCGCTTTCAGCCAACAGCATTTTTAGCTCTTCGATTGAATAAAACTTATTATCAATTTTGTCAGTTTTTATTCCCAACATTCTTAAAACAAGACGTGTTGAAGCATTGAGAAGCCAAATAAAAGGGTAAATAAGCCGATTGATGATCATCATAATGGGCACCAAAACGCAGGCCAAGCGTTCGGCTGAACGTAATGCAAGTGATCGTGGTACTAATTCGCCCAGTACGATATTGATGTAAGTGGCAAGCACTAAGCTTGTTAGGGTGCCTATGGTATTAACCACAGCTGTTGGAAGGTTTAGGTTTATTGTGTTAAAACCTAACAATATTGATTCACTAATCGGCGGTTCAACCAGTACACCTACGGCAATGGTAATAATGGTGACACCGATTTGTAGCCCAGCCAAAAATTTATCGATATCAGGTAACATGTTGATGACAGTTTGTGCCCCTACATATTTCTGTTCGGCCATTTCTGATAGTCGGGATCGGCGTGACGCAACAACGCTGTATTCAGTAGCTACCCAAATTGCTGAGATTCCGCTTAGGATTAAAAGTAAAATAATACCCGTTATAAATGAATACATAGTTTGAAGAAAGGTTTTCGCGGATTTTTAGCTTAAAATATTGCGAAATAACCTAGGGCTGGATTGTTAATGCATCTTCATTGATTATTGAGATGATTTGATCCTTGAAATTGACGCAAGCATTTGAGGTTTTAGACCAATTGCCAAGAGGCCAAAACCGAGCCAGATGGCAATTTTTAACAATAATGTTAAGTTTGAATTGGGCAATTGTATATTACTGCCAGCAAATGCCGCAACAAAGGCAATGCCAAACAACAAAAACACGGTGCCGAATGGGTAAGGGATTGGGTAGGCACGCTGCGATTGATAAAACAACATGATGGGGATAACCGATTGGGCGAGCAAGGTAGCCCAAGCCGAGCCAACTTTGCCAAAGGTTGGCACCAACAAAAAATTAAAAATGATGTTTAAAAAGGCTGCCAAAATAAAGGCACTTGCCATCGAAATGCTCTTCTTTTTTATTTCAAGCCCCAACCCGGCAATGGCCTGTAACCCAATCATGACAAAGCTAAAGGCCAATGGGCCAATCACGGGTGCGGCATCAACCCAGCGCCCCCCGGCGGTGGCCAACAAAACGAAATTTGGCGCAAATAGGGTTAACCCTAAACACAGTAGGCAACCCAGCCAAACATAAATAAGTAACACTTGGGCATAGGTTTTGTTGGCATCGGGGCGTTGGCGAATGGACATTGAAAATGGCCCCCATGCCTGTTGAAAGCCGGTGGTGAGTAAAACAACGACGGTCGCCAACCGTGCACCAACGCTATATAGCCCAACTTCGTCGGTTGAGCCATAGGCCTGCACAAAATAACGGTCTGACAAACTGACCACCCAAAATGCCAAACTGGCTGGCACAAGCGGCAGCGAGTAGCGCAACATGCCGCGTAAATGGGGCAATGAGACATATTTGGGGTTGATCCAATCTCCCAATAAGGCAATGGCAATGAGGGTGGCGACACCCTGTGAGAGCAGCGGGGCCGCAAACACGCCAAACAAACCCCATTTAAACCCAGCCACAAAAACAATGGTAGTGAGAATGGCGAGTAACGAAGTGCCCAAGGTAAAAAACATCATGGTCTTGGGGCGTTGTTGCAGGCGCAACCAATTGCGCAAAATGTCGGGCAAGGCCGAAAACATAAATTGTCCAATGGCTGCCAGCCTAAAATAAAGCGCTGCGCTGCGATTCTCGATAATGGCGGTGGCGAGCACATCGGCCATGATCCAAATGATGAGCGCAAAGACGAAGGTGATACTTAACTGACACCATGCCCATGATGCAATCGTGCGTTTTCTCAAGGTCAGGTCTTCGCTGTCCCAATACCAACGATGCCCAGCGGCATCCATGCCTAATACGCTGATAATGCCAATTAACGATAAGGTGGTTAGCACAAGGTCTTGGGTGCCATATTCACTTTCAGTCAGCAAGCGGGTATAAAGTGGCAATAATAAAAAATTGATGAATTTGGTGAGTGCATTGACCAGGCTATACATTAAACTGTACCCGGCCAATTTTCGTAGCTGAGAAAACATGTAGGTGGTATGTTATACCAAATATGGGTATCTTCTCAATAAATATGGGGCAAGTAAAATAAATTTACTTCGAAATCACGATATGGCTTTTACTGGCATGGGCAAAGCCCATGCCAGTAAAAGCCATATCGTGATTTCTACATTCGGCATTTTCTCAGTAATTTGAAAGGTTAGGCGCTGACACCGCTGCCTAGTTTTAAAATCTTTTCTTTGCCAACTTTTACATATTCGGTGGCATTGCAAGTATCAACGACAGCGCGGGCGTGTTTGACAACGAAGTGATAATCGATCACTTTATGACCGGTGGTAATGACGACACAATCTGTCGTTTTTAGCAACGCTTCGGTTAAAGGCTGTGAGCTAAAATTTCGTTGTTCGCGATGAAAGACATCGGGGCCAATGTGAAATTTGGGCACATAAGGGTCGTGATAATCGACCATGGCATTGCGTGTGACCAATAACTCCATTACGCGCTCGGCGGGTGAATTGCGTGCATCGTCAATATCGCGTTTAAACGACACCCCCAATACCAGCACTTTCGAGCCGTTGATGGCTTTAAAATTGTTGCTGAGGGCACGTTCGATCAGCGATACGACATGAAAAGGCATCGATTGATTGACCTCGGCGGCCAATTCGATGAAACGGGTATAAAAATCGTATTCACGGGCTTTCCACGACAGATAATAGGGGTCAACCCCAATACAATGCCCACCCACTCCGGCACTGGGGGTGAAGGCCATATAGCCATAAGGTTTGGTTTTGGCGGCATTGATCACTTCCCACATGTCAATATTCATGCGCTCACTCATGCGGGCCAACTCGTTGACCAAGGCAATATTGACCGAGCGGAAGATATTTTCGAGCAGCTTGGTCATTTCGGCGGCACGCGGCGACGACACTGGGTGAACTGGGGCACCGATTTTGGCTAATAAGGCGGTGGCGCGTTCGGTGGCGGCGGGGGTCATGCCGCCCACCACTTTGGGCGTGTTTTTAACCGTAAAATCGACCCGACCCGGATCGATGCGCTCTGGCGAAAAGGCCAGATCGAAATCGACACCGGCTTTCATGCCGGTGCGTTCGAGAATGGGTTGCACAATTTCTTCGGTGGTGCCCGGGTAAGTGGTGCTTTGCAGAATGATCATTTGCCCATGTTTAAGGCATTTTTGAATACTTTCGGCGGCACTGATGATGAAGCTTAAATCGGGTGCACGCATCGCATCATAGGGGGTGGGCACGCAAATGAAGATGGCATCGCGGTCACGCAACATCTCATAATCGTTAGTGGCGATAAATTTGCCCGCTTTTGTCAATTCGGCGACATCGCTGGTGGGCACATCTGGGATATAGCTGATCCCTGCACTAATTTGTTTTACTTTGCGGGTGTCGAGATCGACCCCGACAGTGTGGCAGCCTGCTTTTGCAAAGGCAACCGCAAGGGGTAATCCGACATAACCTAGGCCGATGACGGCGACGCGGTCGTCTGAGTGTTTGATGTTAATTTCCATGGTCCAAATTCCATATACCAAAGCATATAGAGTGCAAACGCAAATAAGACTGCGCTGAGCACAAATGCCGAGATTCTATCTAACATTGAAATGAGCATTGCAATAATGCCTAATGCGACACATACCAAATAACAAATCATGACCGCCTCACGATGGCTAAAGCCATGATTGGCGATACGGTGTGAGGTGTGATCTTTGCCGGGGGTGGTTAAGGGGTTTTTGCCACGTCGGATGCGTGAGATGAATACCAGACTTGTGTCAAATATCGGCAACCCAAGTAACACCAGTGGCACCATCCACGATACATCGGGTACTTGGGCAAAACGCAATTTAATGGCGACACAAGCCATGAGAAAACCGAGGAACATGCTGCCAGAGTCGCCCATGAATACCGATGCCGGATTTAAGTTATAAAACAAAAAGCCGATACACGCGCCAACCAAGGCCGCCGATAAGGCCGCAACCAAATATTGCCCATTCATTACTGCCAGCAGTAAAAAGAAAGAACAAACAACTGCACAAATGCCAGCCAACAAGCCATCCATGTTATCCAAAAAATTCATGGCATTGGTGATGCCAACGATCCAAAATACAGTGAGGGCAATATCGAGCCAATCAAGTGTAAACATTTGGGTGCGCACACCGGTATACCAAACAAATAACGCTGCTAAGGTTTGTGCAATTAAACGCACATAGGCACTCAGTGAGAAGCGATCATCGGCCAAGCCCAAAAATGACACAAGTGCTGCCGCGAATACCATGGCCCCAAATTGGCGAAATTCGAGCGTGCGCTGCAAGAATAATACCCCAGCCATCACCGCTAAAAAAATGGCTACGCCGCCCATACGCGGCACTGGCACGGTGTGTAAATCTCTGGCTCGAGGTTTTGCCACCAACCCCAAGTGCGGCGCCAACCATTTACTAATAGGCGTTAGGGCAATGGCGATGACCAACGCCCCAAAAAACAAAATGAGGATGATTTGATCTTGCGGCATGATGATGAATTACGAATTACGAATTAAACGATGCATTAATTCGTAATTTGTAATTCGTAATTATTTCCCTCCCAGTTGTTGCACAAATTGTTGCAATACGGGTTGTTGGTCTTTGGGCGCAAGCTCAAGGGCTTTTTGGGCGGCTTGTTTGGCTGGTTCAATTTGACCGGCTTGTTGCATCAATAACGCTAGATTACGATATCCTACCCAATCACGTGGGTTTTTATCGATCGAGGCTTGGGTGGCGCTGATGGCGTCAGTCAAATTGCCCAGTTGTTGATCAATACTCGCCAAAACGTTAAGAACTTGGGTGGCATTGGGGTTAACCACCAGCGCTTGGCTGAATATTTTCTTAGATTCTTTTAGTTTTTCGTCAAATTGGCGCTTTAGCTCATCGGCTTTGGCGGTGTCGGGTGGGTTGGCGGCAGCCGCTTTTTGACGATCTTGCTCGATGCGTTGGGCTTGTTGGAAATACATATCACCGAGCAATAAATACGTTTGGTCATATTTGCTGTCAATGACCAAGGATTGTTTAAGCTTATCGATACCGCCATTTTGATCGCCCACCGAGTAGGCAAGTAAGGTGGCCCATTCGTTAAATAATTGGGCGTTTTGTGGGCTAAGTGAGGTGGCGGTGGCATATTCTTTGAGCGAATTTTGATAGCGCTGTGTTTTTAGCGTCGCATCTTGGGTGATATCACCCGATTGCCGCCACATGCGTGCCAAGTTTGCACTGTGATCGGTATTGAGTGGATTGATACGGCGGGCTTCAATTAACACGGCTTTGGCGGCGGTTAATAAGTCTTCACGCCCCAATTGCACCGATGGCAATTGATTGACCCGCGAACGATTCCAATAGGTTGGGCCATCATCAGTTACTTTTAAGATGTTGGTGTCATCGGCCCAAGATTTTTCGCTTTTGCTAGGGGTTGTTTTGGCTTTTTCGAGCAGGGCGCGGCCCAAGAATAAATAATAGAAATCTTCGTTTTGGGCCAACTGAATGGCGCGGCGATGATGTTCAATGCCTAAATCCCAGCCTTGAATATTTTGCGTGCCACCTACAAAACCAGCGCCTTGACCATCCCAAGGGCTAGCTTGTTTGTAGATGATATCGGCGCGAATGGTTTGTAAATTGCTGGTTGAAATGGGGAGAAACACCAACACTGCCCCCATTGCCGCCGCCAAACCCGAAGCCGAGATGCTAACACGTGGTTTGACCCATTCTTCACCACTGACAAGGAATGAAGCGGCCAACCCCATAATGACAAACACAATGAGGTAGACGTAGGCCGGGAAAAATGACAGTTGCTCGGCGATATTGAGAATGTCATCGACCGACGATTGGCGGGTGGTGATGAAAGCTACTAAGCGCCCAGCGATAAATGTGCCAAAGGCCACCCAGACCATGAGCGATACACTCATACACAAGGCCACTGCCGCCCAGAGTTGATGGGTGGTGTTTGTGCCAGTCAGCTTAATCGAGCCGTCGCGGTAGGCATCGGCGATCAAAATGACTGTGCCAATAATCCATGTCAATAAAAACATGAATAATACGCCATAACGGGCTTGACCTTTGACCACTGTCAATGCATTCAAGAAAACTGTGCCGGGCACAGTAACACGTTCGGGGTTATTCATAAAGTCGAAGGCCATAATGCCTAAAATCAACCCCATAAACAGACCAAAAACCACGACGCTATAAAACCAATTCGGCAAAGCCGCCCCCGATGCCCGCGTTGCAATCGGTTTGTTCGATTCATTTCTTGCTTGTTGGGCGCGTCGTCGTCGATTGCTGGTAGCGTTTGCTACTTCTGGTTCGTGCGGTTGGACGGTTTCATTGGCTTCAGGCTCTACGCTGCTGACTTCGGCGGTGCGTGTGCCTTGAATATAGCCCATGCCGAGCAACACCATCAGAGCGGCAAAGCCCCAGAAGTGGGTGCGGGTTGAGACAATGGCAATGCCAAGGTGAATTTCGATGTAATGCGCGACGGCTGCGGCAATAATGCTGATGACGATGACCTGATCGGCCAATGACAGTTGCGAATGCAACATGCCCTCTGTTTTGCCATATGAATTGATGAGTGCGCTGATGACGACGAAGAGCGATAGCCCTGCCACCGCGCCACCACCAATCCCAACCCCCACCAATGATGGGCTAGAAGATGCCGCTGCAATACCACCAATGATTGCCCCAACGGTCCACATGAATGGAAAGAGCCGTTTTTCAAGCGATGATGTGATTAACCCGATCCATTTAAAGCCATAATAGAAAAAGCTGCCAAACAAAAACATATAGGCCAAGAACCCAAAGATGCCGGTAATGACGATGGAATCCCATGTTTCATTATGACTGCGGTCGGGTGAGGCATTACGCGCTTCGAGATTGGCGAGGGCGGGCGGGTAAAAGCGGTTATAAGAGACATACATGCCTTCTGGCCCATAGCCCACGAGTGGGCGAATGGCGTTATAGGCATCGGCAGAGCCATCGGGAAATTGAATTGGCTCGTGCGGACTCATGAGGTTGACATTGCCCTCCCAGATTAACACGCGCACACGGTTGGTGCCGCCTTGGGTATCGAAGGCGGTGCTAAGCCGATTTAATACAGGTAATTGACGCAAGCCATCTAATGCGCTTGAGGTGCTAACGTTTAAGGCAATCAGCAAAGCAAGACCAAGAGCCGATACCCCGATGGTGCTTGAAGTAGCGATGAGGCGTGTTTTGCGGTTGCGTATGAGTTGCATGAGCAGCACCGCCATAAAGAAAATGCCCGTTAGCCAACCCAGTTGTGGGCCACGGCTGCCTGCCAACACCAACACCACAAAGGCATTAATAATGGCGATGATGATGTAAGCCGCAGCCCGCACCACGTCGGCAACACTCGATTCTTCACTTTTTAAAACCGTGACAAACACCTCGGCGATTTTGCCCAAGGTTAAAAAGAAGGTCATGATGAGGTAGGCCGCAATAAAAATGGCGTTACCCATATTGCCGGCCACGCGCTCAACCACATCGCCGCCCCAAGGTAATGGGTCAAGCCCGGCCCGTTGAATCATGCCATAAATGGCGATGGGCAGCGAGTTGATGATCCATAAGTTGATGGCACGGTTAAATTGGGTGCGGGTGCGCATGGTTTGCACCATCAGCATGAAGATGACAATATACGAAAACGTCGTATAGGTTCCTTGTAGCCGCTGATAAGACCCCAATAGGCTTGTGCGTGGAGCCACCGATAACGCGGTGCTGATCATGTAAACAATAATCATGATCATGGTCGGCAAAACGAGCGGGGTGCGCCAAGTAATACGTGGGGCTTCTGGTGAGCGGTTGCGCCGTTCTTCCACCCACTTTACAAGCCAAATGGCGACCATGATCAAGGCAATCGACCGAACTGTCGTGATTTTGTCTGGCTCAAACACGCGGCTTGAGTAAATATTAAACAAAAGCGGGGCCACAATCAGGGCAGAAAGCCAACCGACTTCGATGAGACGATCGCACCACAAGCTAAATCGGCTTGCGGCAAGACCTGACCGTGCTTGTGATGGCGCTAGGTTGCTGAGGGGGGCTGCAATGGAAGACATCATAGAGTAATTAAAACACCTGTCATTTTACGCTGCCAAAAGGCAAAAAAGAATTAGAAGATTATAGCAATCGTTGCATTGCAAAGTGCTTACATATTTTGGCGGATTTATCGTGGCTGAGTTTTGACAAACCCAGCGCTAATGCCGCGAGCTGCATCACGCAATTGCACGTCATCATTGCCAAGGCGGGTTGTGCACATTAAATCTAAAGCCCAACATTGATTAATCGCAGTGCCATCTTGGGTATCTGGCATTGGGCTGCTATATTTAACATCATTTACCTGATAGCGATGCAGCCCTTGCGCCAAAAATAGTGTTTGCTGAATTTGTGGCCGATATGCAATGACCCCATTTGGAATTTTTGGGGGTAAGAGCCAGCTTGGGTAGTTTTCTGCTGCGATTTCGCCGCGTTGCATGGCATTTTTAATTAAAACATCGGGGCTGCCGGCTTTGTTGCTAAGCCCTTGAAAGAGAAATGTCGCCCCAATTAAAGCCGAAAATATGAATATTCCCAGATTTGACAAGCTGGCTTTGTTGAAGTTGTGGAATGTGCTAATGGGTATAGATTGATTCAGAGTGTTTAAAAACTGGGCAAGGCAAAATGCTGGCAAGATAACGAGTGAGCCTAAGCCAAAGCGCAAGGTTGGCGCACTATAGGCCCAAAATATCAGGCTAATGACCCCATACAATAAGATGATGAGGGTTGTTTTTGGGGCAGTTGCGGGTAAACGGTTTTGACGAATCGCCAATAAGACGAGTAGCCCGATAGCGATGGCATTTAGAAGCATAAATTGTTCGGCGAGGGGTTCGCCTGTTGCCCATAATGTAATTTGATCAGCCAAAGGTGTATCGGCGCTTGGGCCATGCCACCAGCCCCATCTTGCCCAAATTTGAATCACTTCGCTTTCTGCGCTGGCTTGGGCTGCCCCTAGTGACCATGGCAAATTAAAACACACTGGTAATGGGTAGAGTGGGCAGCCGGTGACGGTGGTGGCATAAGTAAGTGACGGGGTGATAAATAACAACCCCAATACCATTAATTTGATTACAAACTTGATACTTAGCTGATGCATGATCAATATTGCCAAGACAACCAAGGCAATGGCGTTAATGGCGCTAAGTTTTATGTTGATTAGGGCTGCGCATATTAAAACAAGCGCGGTGTAATGTGGGGTTTGCCATGCTTTGGGCTGTTCTGAGATGACTAGGGCTAGCCACACAACGAGTGGGAGGAGAATGAAAACGGGCACATCGGGTGAGGTGGAGCGGAAGAAACCGCCTTGAAATTTGTTTGTATTGAGATTAATACAAGCAAAAACAACAATTGATGAGATGAGTATAAAGTAATCGCTGGTTTTTGCCTTGTTTAATAGCACACGCCGCCCAGCAATACAAATGTGGATGAAAAATGAGATTAAAGCGAGGCCGCCCGGCACACTCATGATGCGGTTTTCAAATATACCGGCATTGAGCGGCGCGAATAGGGCAAACCATGAAGACGTGTAGCCGTAACGCGGATGTAACAGGCCAAGCCCAGCCGGTGCGCCATAATTTGAAAACCAATTGATCAGGGGAATGTGATACCCACCCGCGTCAATGAGCATGACATGCTTCACATTAAATGCGGCAATACCGATGATAAGACATAGGCCGCCTAATAAATTGAGCGGCGGGATAGCATGCCATAGTTTGCTTAAATTTGAACGAATTGGCTGAACGCGGTTGCTAAACATGAGCAAGATGGTTATTGTGAATACCCCGACCCAAGGTGTGAGCGGCATGAACACCGTTAAGAGTAAGAAAACCATGCCTAAAAATAGCAACCCAAGCCACGTGTGGTAAATAAAATGATCGCCTTGATGAGGTGAAAAGTGTGCGTTGAGCCAAGCGCTGAGGCCTGACCCAAGCACATAACCAATGATAATGAGTAATAGCCAAACAACGGCGAGATAGATCATGTTTTGGAGGAGAGAAATGAAGTGCCCATTTTCGTTAACGTATTACAAAATCCCCTTCAATCACGAGACGATCACTAAGGTATATTTTATAGCCATAAATCCCGGGCTTATCGCCTTGAATATCTTTGATACGTAACCTTGCATAATTTGCGGTTGTGTCAAAATTTTTACAAGGAATATCATCTAAAACGCAGCTATCAATCGTGCCGAGTTGTTTGCCATTGCGCAACCATTGCACCTTTAATAAAGTGCCTTTGGGCAAAGGGGATTGCCAATAGAGATACACTTCATTGTCTTGTACAGCAAATTCGCGGGTGAGTGTGCTATTCTTAAAACAACTGCCGTCTAATACCGCGCTCGCTTGACATAATCGCGCACTAGCCAAAATTTGCGATGATACGGCTGAAATGGTTGGTGATGCCAAAGGGGCTATTGCACTTTGGGGTGTTGAAGTGAGGGTGGGGCGGGGCGTTGCTCCTCCTGCTGGGGTAATCGTCGCTAAAATTGCTACGATGGGGGTGGCGGTTGTTGTTATATTGGTCGTTAGGGTTAATGTTGATGTGGCAACTGGCACAGGTGTATTAATTCGGGTTGCGACCGTGGGCGTAACTGTCGCCGTTGCTGTCGGTTTATCGGGTGTTTGGGTGAGTGTTGGTAATATTAAAGGTAAGGGGGTTGTGGGGACGGGTGAAATTTTTGCCCAATTGTCACCCGGAATTACCACAACTGTGCTATTTTTGGCGAGTTCGCTAGGCGTGCCTAATATTGGTGCAATAAATGGGTTGGCACCAAAAATTTGGCCCAAAATGCCCGCTTCGCCCATATTTTTTATGAAATTGCCTCCCCAAAGCGCAGCGCTTAAACTAAAACACAACAATATAAAGGTGCCGATAAAATAAATTAAGCGTTGCGGTGCTTTATTAAGGCTATGCGTTATAGACTTGCGCGGATGGGCGTTAGCCGATGATATATTTCCACTGTCGGGTTTATTTTCACTAACCGAGGCGGCGGTTTGCTGATGGGTTGATAAATTGGGCAGATCGCCAATCACCATCACCGTAATGTTATCTTCGCCCCCTGCAACTAACGCCGCGTTTAATAATGCTTCGGCGGCTTGATCTGGGTTGCCTTTAGGCAACAAGGTGGCAATTTGTTGCTCTTTTAACATGCCCCACAGCCCATCTGAGCATAACAAAAGACGATCGCCATCATGCCAATCATAAATGCTGATATCGGGTGTGGCATTGTCTGGCGAGCCAAGGGCGCGTGCCAAAATATTACGATTGAGGCTTGATTTTGCTTCTTTGGCGCTAATGACCCCATTTCTCAGTTGCTCGGCTACCCATGAATGATCGACTGAAAGTTGTTGTAAGACAGAATGATGCAGCAAATAACATCGTGAATCACCCACATTTGCAACAATTAATTTTGATTGAAACAAAATAGCGACCACAACAGTGGTACCCATAATGGCATATTCACTCTTTTGTTTTTGGGCTGTCACAATGGCATTTTGAGCTAAGGCGATCCAGTTGGTAAGCTGTTGAACAAGGCTATCAATTTCATGCACTTGCGATGTATTGTCGATGGCTTCAAACGCATCAACAATCGTGTGAATGGCCAGCTCGGCGGCGACCCCACCTGCCATATGACCACCAACACCATCAGCTACCACATACAGGCCCCCTTTTTGTGCAGCATGATCAGTCGATATAGCCCAACGGTCTTCATTGACAGCCCGAACGTTGCCCGTATGGGTTCGTGCGGCACATGTCGGCAAATACTCATTCTTCATCTGTAGGTCTATAGTATGTCAATCATAAACGTAATGGGTAGCAGAAATTTGTTTTTTTCGATTGCAATTTACCATAAGGGTATAGAATACGCAAGATGATTCTGCATCTCGTATTAAAAAATGATTGGGATAAGCTACCGCCAATGCAGCATTATGTCCCTGAAAGCATCGCAAAAGAGGGTTTTATTCATTGTACTGCAAACCAAGCAGGTTTGCTAAAGGTAGCGAATACTTTTTATCGTTCGATCAAAGGCGATTTTTTAGTGCTCGAAATCGATGAAACGAAGGTAAACGCTTTAGTGAAATGGGAAGCCCCAGCACATCCAACCCCCTTGCCAGTTGTTGCGGCCACAGTATCGAACGGCTTACCGCCTGAAGTGATTAATGAATTGGGCGAAAGCAGCCGTGCCGTGAGCGCCCCTGCCGAGTTGCCTATCCAATTTCCGCATATTTATGGCGCACTTAACCGCGAGGCCGTTATTGGCATACGCCCCATTTTGCGGGCAGGCGATGGCACTTTTGTTGGCTATGGCGAGTTGCTAGCGAAATCGCCAACGGTTCAACCTGCTCCTCAGCCGATTGAGCCAAAGCCCGTTGTTACTCCCCCCTCACCAGCCGCAAAGCCTATTGACACCCGCACCCCAATTGTGCAGGCGGCTGAAGAATTATTAGAGGCAACCGATGGGTTCTCCGAAGAATTAAAACGATTGCGTGGGCGGGTTGAGGCTAAAATGGCTTCGCTGGATGAGGAGATTGCGAAACTTTAAGCGTTTTTTATTTTATGTTGCGTTGGCTTGTTAATAATGCTGGTTTGATGGTGCTGTCGCTGATGTTGGGCGCAGTGACATGGATGGTATTTTCGTTGCAAGAAGATCCCATTGATGAATTTAC